>JAQIBQ010000006.1 GCA_027859005.1 Prolixibacteraceae bacterium
CACCACTGGTTTTTGTTCGAATTTGAAGCACACCATCGAGTGGAATAATCTCCATCGTTGGCATTTGTTGCGGGGTTTCCACTTTCTTCGGTACTACTGGTTACCGATTTTTTTAATGCCAAGTTATTACCAGCACTTATTATATAGTTGATAATTGAACCTGTAGGCATCATGTCACCCGATTCTGGTTGTTGCTTCATTACGTTGCCCGGTTCATAAGTACTCCCAAATCCAACGGCCATTTTTCCCGGAACAAAACCACTATTGATGATAAGCTGTTTAGCCTCCTCTTCAGTTAAACCAGTGATATTTGGTATTGTATTGCCTTCCAATGCAGCATATCGCTTTCTGCTCAAGGTCATGTCATTGGTAGAATCAGTTAACGGAATGATACGATAAGAATAACTGTAGGATTTATTTGGACTAATCAAAAACTCATCGTGTGGCCAAGCTCCCCAACTGTTGTCGCCTCCTACACCCATTTGCTTATAGTTGATATTCAGAACGGTACTTTCATCTTACACCAAATCGTAAGGATGAGTCTTGCTTTCCAATTCAAATGGATTGTACCGTAAGGCACTAAATTCAAAACCTTCACCTGCAACCAGAATTCCAGTTCCTTCTGAATTTAACATTTTCACCCAATTCGTTCCGGTGTAGTTTCCTGTTTCCTGAGGTTTAATATATGAGATGAAATTTTCATCGACAGTTTTACTGTAAACCCCGGTTTGTGCCGACATTTCCCTATCGATATAATTCTCGTGCGGACCTTTGCCATACCAGGTAAAACGTTCAAACTGATCTGGCATTTTCATGCTGGTTCCAATTAATGGAATTGTTGGCAGGTTGTTGCTTCCCGGACAAAAACGTTCGGTAACCTGAAGCTCCCCGTTAGAAAGTATTCCATATTCCATAATAACACCCAGCGTTTGCTGTGCAGGAAAAGAGTAATAAACAAACACACGAATGTTGTTTTTGTTATTATCGTAAATCACTAAAGTATCCAACGTACGTTGTTTACTTGCCTCTTCCCATATCTTACACTTTGAGGGCATTCCATTACCTCGGTCGTTGTCGGTTGGGGCACGCCAAAAGCTGGGAACTGGCCCCTGATTGATGAAATTAACACCCTTGTAGGAGTAGTTCGTTATGATTCCTGTTTTAGGATCAATTGTTAGTTTAACGTTGCTATTTTCGAAAGTTAATGCATTGTTTGTAGAAGTAGTTTGTAGGTTGTTATTACCATAATCATCGGTTGGTGTCACTTCCTGATTTGCAAAAGGAATATTGAATTGAGCTTTAGCAATTTCATGTCCGGCTTTTGACCAAATGTTATCGGTTTTTGTTTTAAAACTGATATTTAGCCAGTATTTTACACCTGCCTGCAATTGTGGTGTTGTAAATGGAATGGTAACTGTTTTATTTTTTTGCGGTTCAATGGCCAAGTCGGTTGCAGTTAGTTCCCCCTCTTGCAAAAGAGTTGTATCGGCCAATAGCTGCCATGTCGCCTGATATTCACTTAAGTTGGTAAACAAGAACCAGTTTTTTACATCGATTTTGCCGGCAAGCAAGTCAATAGCATTCATTTTAATATTCTGATAAACTTTTTTTACCTCATAAATTTCGGGTTGTAGTGTACGGTCGGCACTTATTATCCCATTCGCACAGAAGTTACCATCGTTAGGATCATCTCCCCAGTCGCCTCCATATTCAAATCCTTTTTCACCTTTAAGTGACTGATCGACAAAATCCCAAATAAAACCACCCATCAGGTTGGGATATTTTTCAAACTGATCCCAGTATTTAAATAGGTTGCCCACACTGTTCCCCATGGCATGAGCATACTCGCACAGAACCAAGGGTTTGAGATTACCTGATGCACCATAATTTTTAACTCCATCAACCGAAGGATACATATAACTTGTAACATCGGCATAGTTGCTATTTCCTTCGTAATGAACGGGTCTGGAAGGATCTTTGGCATGTATCCAATTGTACATGGCCTGAAAATTCGATCCGCTGCCAGCTTCGTTACCCAAAGACCAAAAAAGAACACAAGGATGGTTCTTGTCCCGTTCAACCATGCTTTGAGCACGATCGACACAGTTGCTGGTCCAGTCGGGATTACTAGCAGGGATAATATCTCTTACACCGTGTGTTTCAAGATTCGTTTCGTCAACAAGATAAATTCCGTATTGGTCACATAGCTCCAACCATATCGAATTATTAGGATAGTGGCTGGTTCGCACTGCGTTGATATTGAATTTCTTCATTATCAAGATATCTTCAAGCATTGATGCTTTGGAAACTGCCCTGCCGAGTACCGGATCGTTTTCATGCCGATTAACACCCTTAAGAAGAATAGGTTGTCCATTTAGTTTTGCCTGACCATTGACTATCTTAAACTCTCTGAAACCCACTTTGCAACTCTCGTATTCAATTACAGTCCCCGATGGATTAGAAAGTGAAATAACCAAAGTATATAAATTGGGATATTCAGCAGACCATTTCAATGGATTTGTAACGTTTATCGAAGAAGAAACATTGGCCTTACCAGCATCGAATGTTACTGGTAAGTTTATCGGCAACGAATAAGGTATGTTGTTATCATCGAAAAGCTGTGCATTTACAACATAACCAGCTGTATTGCCAGTATTTTGGGTTTCCAACTGAGCCGAGAAGTTAAACTGGGCATCTTTAAAATCGTTATCAAAATTAGTGGTATAATGAAAATCACTGATATGTACCGGAGGTAAATTATACAGGTAAACATCCCTAAAGATACCACTGAGCCTGATAAAGTCCTGATCCTCTAACCAACTTCCGTCACTCCACCTAAAAACCTGCACTGCAATCGTATTTTCACCATCATTCAGGTAAGAACTAACATCAAATTCAGCCGGCGTATAGCTATCTTCGCTATAACCAACATAATTACCGTTTACCCATACGTAAAAGGCCGATTCGACACCTGCAAAATGAACAATACACGGTTGTTTTTCCCAATTTTGGGGCAATGTGAAAGTTCTCCTGTATGATCCTACCGGATTATAAACTGTTGGTGCCGCCGGAGGAGAAATATTTTCGTAACCACTCCACGGATAGGTCACATTTGTGTAAATGGGATAATCGAAACCTTGAGTTTGCCAGTTGCCCGGTACAGATATAGTGTCCCATGAACTATCATCAAAATTGGCTGCATAAATATTTTGAGGCCGCAAAGACGGTTTTGTAACCAAATTAAATTTCCATGTCCCATTTAAAGAATAATAATTTTCTGATTGCTTTCGGTCTCCAGCTAAAGCTAATTCTTCACTTTCATAAGCAATTATGGAGGCATGAGCCTGTAAGCGGTTCACCTGAAATACATCGGGTTTATTGTTCCATTCGTTGTTGGGTTGCGAAAACGTTACAAGGCTACTTAATAACGAAGCGCATAAAACTGCATTTTTAAAAATTCGGATAATAATCATTCTAATACATTAAGTTTACTAGTACATATTTTTTTTTGTGTTTGAACCTATTCGAACTTCCACCAATCGAAGTTGAACAAATCACCTTCACTGCCTTTGAAAACATAATATACATCATGAATGCCTTTTACCTTTTTTACTTTGCATGATTGAACTTCCCAACTTTGTGATCCTCCTGTATTTGTTACAAAACAAGTTCCCAGCAAAGAACCATCTATTCCACCAATATGGATTTCAATGCTTCCACCCTTTGAAGCTGAAGCTACATTTGCTTCAAATGATTTAGCACCTTTGCCAAAATCAACACTTCGTATTTTAATGTAGTCGCCATTACTGATATCGGTTACATACATTCCCTTTTTATTATTGCTTGCTGTTTCAATACCTTCTTCCCAGGCCATTGTTTCAGCTTCTGTTCTTATATAAGGGTTTAAATTAGCAACAGACTTAATCACTCCTGCCTTGCTGTGCGGTAATTCAGAAATCGATCCATCAGAATTAAAATCGAATGGAATAACATTTATCGCCCTTTTCTTGTCGTGTCCCCCTGGCAAATCCTGATTAAAGTAGAACAAATACCAATTCCCTTTGTACTGAATTACTCCCGGATGATTGCCATTACAGCCCTGAGCACCAGCTTTCATTACCACACCGCCATATTTCCATGGGCCTAGTGGAGAACTGCTTGTTGTGTAATAAATAGCTTCAGGTATATGTGCCGCATAAAACAGGTAATATGTGTCGTTGCGCTTAAATATCCACGGAGCTTCTTCGTAATCGGAGCCAAAAGCTTCCTTGTCTTTAATATCAAAAGTAATAATTTCACCTGAATAGGAGATCATATCCTCGTTCAGCTTAACACAGTATAAGGAGTTGTTACCCCAATACATGTATGCCTGACCATCGTCATCAATTAAAACTGTTGGGTCAATGTCTTCCCAGGGATGCTTTGAGTATGTTGTTTGACCGTTCGAAATGAAAGGTTTGCCAAGTGCGTCTTTATAAGGTCCATATGGACTGTCGGCTACGCCTACTGCAATACAATCTCCACCATCCTCAAGGGCACTCCAGGGTGAAATATAAAAATAGAATTTGCCATTGCGAAATTCAACTTGTGCTGCGTTTGCATTCTGAGGTGCTGCCCAGCCGAGCGATTCAGTAGAAAAAACGGCACCATGTTGTGTCCAGTTTACCATGTCGGTAGTTGAAAAACAGAGGTAATCTTTCATGATAAAACCTTTCTCCGTTGTCTCATCTTCATCATGTCCAGTAAAAAGAAACAGAGTGTCGTTATGCACCATTGGAGCCGGATCAGCAGTATATACGTTTTGAATAATTGGATTTTGGGCATGTATTGATTTATTCAGAGAAACAACCATGAATACCACCACTAACAATTCTATTAACTTTATCTTCATCATATCAATTCAAGTATTGAATAAGTCTATATATTAAGGCAATACGATTTTGTATTTACAACTTGTATCTCCTTTGCGAACCGAAGCAATAACTTCTGCCTGCACCTGTACGCCCGAAACCAATGAAAACATCTTCTCGGCAAAACCTTCAGAACAATAGCACATTGCAGACGAGTCTTTGTCTTTGTCGTGAATAGCGATTGGACAAACACAGTAATTTTTGTTTTCATCGGCAATGAGTACTCTTTTCTCCTTATCATAATCGACTTTCCAACCCCATTTTTCGCGAAGAAAAACAGTGAACTTGTCAAGGTCGCCTTTATATTCCGCCAAAAGAGCATCCATTTTCAGATTTTCATAATGAACCCCTGCTGTTTTTTTTATTAACTTCCGGGCAGACTCTTTATCCAATTCATCATTTACATTCAGTAGAATACTTGCTATCCATTCCTGTAAAAGGGAAAGCTTTTGAGTTTGATCTTGCATTGCGTTTTCATCTGAGCCATCAGCTTCTTTTGAAAACGCCATTGAACCGAACCCACACAAACATGCTCCTGAAAAACAAACCTTTTTTAAAAAGTCTTTCCTATTTACTGTCATTACATTATGATTAGAAAGTCTTTAATTTTCAATTAAAATAGATCGGTAAATTTCTTTTTAGTCTCATGACTCACATTCAAAACTTACCGATCTATTGAATTAATTATAAGTTATTTATTATTTGTTTCTCACCAACCGAACATAGTAAACCGCACCAGCAGTACCTCCGGGAAGGGCCTTAAATTTAACCCTAACATGTTCTTTACCTTCAACCATTGAGTTGGGAATGGAATATTCCACATTTTGAAACATTGACTGGTTCCATTTATTGGTATTGTCCACCGTTAATAACTTTTCATCATCGATGTAAATGTCAAATTTTCGTGTTCCCCATTCTGCTCCCCAGTATCTCACGAACAGATTCAAGTCGGTTTCTGATTTTGTTATCATATCATAACTAAAAAATCCTTCCCTCCCAGCTTCTCTAAACATCTCATCAAAGTTATTACCTGTACGTGAACTTTCGCTTTGCATCTTATGATCAGTTTCTGGTTGTTGTTCACCTGTATTTACCATATCTACAGTACGGCTATCGAGTGCAAGTCTTTGTTCTTCTGCTTTCGAAAGAGAATCGATGTATTGCTCATAACCATCGTTTGTTAATGAAAGCCAATAAATCTGGTACCTTGAATCGTGAATTTGGCTAAAAGGCTCAAGAACAAGGTTTTCAATAGGATTAATCGTTTTAACATTTAGCTTGAAGTTCAATGGTTTTCCTTCAATCGGTTCCAGCTTATTGCCAATATTTTCAATATCGTTATCAATAAGAATTGGAGCTTTGTCAATTGGAAGCATTTTGCCACCAGTGTATTGATCGAAACGTCCATCACCAGCAATCAGATTTCCCATATCCTCGGTTCCTGTTTTAGCTCCAAGTAATATTGGTCCATGCATAATAGCTATATAATTAGGCACATTAGCCATGTGTTCAACAGTATTTTTCATTGGGAATAAAACTTGAACCTCATCACCTTTTTTCCATTTTCTTTCAATACTAACGTAAGAAGATGGTTTTTCAGAATAGGCAAATTCTTTTCCATTTACCAATATTTTAAGAGCCCCGTCTTTTACCCAGCCCGGAAACCTAACTAACAAGTTAAATTCTGAAGATCCTTTTGTGATAGTAAGCTTGGTTTGCTCTTCAAAAGGGAAATTAGTTTCCTGCTTAATTTCAACACCTTTCTCTTTCCAATTCAATTCTGAAGCAATAAAAAGGTTTAAGAATAAGCTATCGTTTGAATGAGAAAAAATCATTTGGTTATATTTACCATGGTTCTCCATTCCTGTACCTACACAACACCACATGGCCATATTGGGTGCTGAATATTTGCGGTGTTGACGTGGACGGGCAGAAGTAAAATATACATAACCACCGTGCTCGGGATGTTGAGTTGAAAGAATGTGATTAAACGTTGCACGTTCGTAATAATCCATATATTTTGCCGCTGGCTGATCTCGGAATAAATCTTCGGTCAGTTTCAACATGTTGTAGGTGTTGCACGATTCAGGGCCATCGGTTACGAGTAAGTAATCGAAACATGATGTTTTACTTGGAAAATGTTCTCTACGGCTGTTTCCTCCAAATGCAAGTGAACGATTTTCGGTAATGGTTTCCCATGAAAAACTGGCTGCTTTGGCATAAGTTTCGTCGCCACTAAGCTCAGCAATTCTATCAAAACCAATAAATTTTGGTATTTGAGTGTTGGCATGTTTGTTATCAAGCATATCTATACCCTCCGACAAAGGATCAAGAAATTCTTTATGAGAATACCTTTTGGCAGCTGTAAGATATTTTTCATTGCCTGTAATTTGGTAAGCATCAGCAAGCACTTCATTCATACCCCCATATTCGTTCGCAAGCATATCTTCCATTTGCTTATCCGACAAGTTTTCAGTAATGGTAATTGCCCAATCACAAAAATTTAGAAATAAAACCTTAGCTTCTTCATTATTTGCATACATCCAAGCATCTCTTAACCCTGCATACATTTTATGGATATTGTAATAAGGTGCCCAGCCCTTCCAAATTGCCGCAATGTCTCCAACCTTAATCTTTGACCAAATATCAGCACCATTGGGAACACTTCCTAAATATCCGATACCCCAATCGGGATATTTTACTGCGTTAGCCTCTTGACATATTTTAAGCTCAGATACCATATGATCCATGCGTTTTTTGCACTCCTTATTTCCAGTAGCTAGATAATTCATAGCCATGGCTGATAAATAATGGCCTCCAACGTGTCCGTCTAAACCATCCCAATTAGGAAAGCATTCGGCTTTTTTTGATAAACCTGCTTCTTTGCGGTAAGGAGCCAATAAACGATCAACATCGTATTTTAGCAGCACCTCAATATTCAGATCGCGTGCATCCTTAAAAGGTCCATCAAGTAGTTGTACATTATCCAAAGAAAATTCATTGGAATAGAGTTTGTCTTGCGAAAAAACATTTATACTGTGTAATACTAAACAGCTAAAAATTGCAAGAAATAAGTGTTGCTTTTTCATATGTATATATATTTTGTTTTTTAATTTTCGTATGGAACTCACATGTTTTACAAATTATTTCCATAAATAGGTTGTGTTGAAGCAACATGTTCGTTTCGTATAAAATTGTCATTAGAATTATTCCGATTACTATCTTTAAGATTACCTTTTTTTCTAATCAAATTTCCACCAATCGAAATTGAACAAGTCTTTTTCACCCCTGAACACGAAGTACAAATCGTGAATACCTTTGGTTTTCTTAATCGGTGCTGAAATGGTTTTCCAAACTTCACCTTCACCCGAAGTGTTTACCTCAACTGTTCCTACTATTTTACCATCAATTTTATCGGTGCGTATTTCAATTTTTCCGCCGTATAATGAAGCTACACTCACATCAATTGATGTTGCACCTGTCAAAAAATTTACGCCTTGCACCTTAATGTAATCACCATTCTGAATATTGGTCACAAATAGCCTGTCAGCTACCTTTTTCCCTCTGTCCCATGGTATGTTACGTTCCCATTCAGTACTTGTTTCAGTCTTAACGCCTTCGCTAAAGGCCATGGTTTCCGCTTCGACTTTATTGTATGGGTTAAAGGTACCGATTTGCAAATTCTTTGTTTCTGCCCACCAGGGTAGTTTAATGATAGACCCATCTTTATTGTAAGTCATTTTTGTAGTACATATCGAACGTCTTTCATATTTTTTCGACAGGGTTTGCTTCAAAATGGCATAATTAAACCCGAAAACATAATAGCCTCCTTTGTAGTTGATGATTCCCGGATGGTTTCCCGATGACCTCTCGTCAGGATCCATGATGGTCCCTTTGCACTTCCATGGACCTGTTGGACTATCGCTCATGCCATAAGCAATGCCTTCAGGGCAACAGCGCGATGCCCATGCCAGGTAATAATGTTTATCCCTTTTCCATATCCATGGGCCTTCAGTAAACGATGCTTCAGGAGGAGTTCCTGTAAAATCGATGGAAGTAACTTCAATTTCACTTCCAAGAGAAATCATGTCTTCATTCAACTTTGCATAAAAACTTGGTCCATTCCCGCCCCAATACAGATAAGCTTGTCCATCATCGTCAATAAATACGGTTGGATCGTAATCTCCCGGGTTAGAACGATAGACTAAAGGTTTATCAAGTGCGTCAACAAAGGGACCGTAAGGTGAATTGGATACCGCAACACCAATAGCCATCTTGCTCTGGTAAATTGTAGGACAATAAAAATAAAATTTACCGTTTCGGGCTATACACTGTGGTGCCCATGCGCTGTGTCCATCGGCCCATTTAAATGTTTTGTGCGGCTCTTTTACTCCTCCAATAATTCCATGTTCGGTCCAATTGACCATATCGGTTGATGTGTACAGCAACCAATTCAGCATTTTAAAACCAAAGGCATCATCTTCGTCGTGGCTGGTATACAGAAAAACCGTGTCGTTATATACCATTGGTGCCGGATCGGCAGTAAATTTGGTCTGAATTATCGGGTTTTGTGCACTTACCATAATGGCAACCGCCATTAATCCCAATACATACATTATTTTTCTCATTAATTCATTGTTAAATAGTTATGGATTAATCTTAATCAATTTTGAAAACAATTGATGTTGCGAATGGCATTTCTTCCGGACATGTAATTACAAGGCCATCGGCTTCCTGATTCCATTCTATTTCTCCGTTGTATCCAAGCAACTTTACTGTTTTAACTGATTTTTCAAGGTTATTTGCATCTGTACCAAGCGACTTGATTTTCACTTGTGTTCCAGGTGCTGGTATGGTCATGCAAAACGCATAGAGCGCCCCGTTTTTGCCGATTGTAAAACGAAAATCTTGTGGGTCGAATTTGAAGTCTGCATGGCGACGTTCCAGTTTACCTCCGGGAAGCATTTTTAATTTGCCTTCGACTATTTCCCCTTCGCCGGGAATTGTCCATGCACGACTACCATAAACCGCTTCTCCGTTTCTACGCATCCAAACACCTACTTCTTTCAACATTTTCAAGCTTCCTTCGTCGATTGAGCCATCGGGCAAAATGGCAATGCTAATAGCAGCATTTCCATCACGTGCAATGGCTTCGATGACATAACGAATCATCATTCCTGAATCGTAATAAAAGTTAGGAGCATAAAACCAATCACCAACAGGTGCCTCAGCAATCCATGGTTGATTGGTGTTGATGTTGGCCGGAACGCCAAATTCTTCAGTATTCACAGTACCATTGGTTTTGTGTCGGAATTTCACGATGCTGAAGGTGTTTACCTCGCCTCTATTTTTGAGGGTGCGATTGTAATAATCAGCCATAACAAGCGGCATAGCATTGGCCTTGATACCTGTGCCAGTACCGTTACCAGTGAAAGGTCCCTGAACAGTTCCATCGGTGTAAATGAAGTCTGGATCGTAATGCTCTACCACATCCATCATTCGTAATGCCCACTGTGTTGTGTACCACCTGGCATACTCTAAATGATTAGAAAAAATACCTGCAGGAGGAGGAGACCATCCCGAATTAGCGGCTTTTGTTACACCTTTATATTCACGTAGGTCGACGCCATAAAGCAAACGAGGATCATATCCTTCCCACCATTTTCCTTTTCCATCGGCTAGTGTGAGGTTTCCATCGTAAGGAATGCCTTTCATGTCGCCTTCACTATCACTGCCAAAAGCAGTTTGCCACCACCACCAAGTGTATTCGTGATGGAAAGTTACACCATAATGCATACCATTGGCGCGACAAGCTTTAGCCCATTCACCTAACAAATCGCGCTTTGGACCGATATTTACTGAATTCCATGGATGATATTGGGAGTTCCACAAATCGTAATTGTCGTGATGCACACCTTGTATCATCAGGAAACGAGCACCTGCATCTTCATATATCTTTGTTAAAGCGGCGGGATCAAGCTTGACTGGATTCCAATCGCGTAAGACTTCTTTGTAGCCAACCTCTGATGGGTGACCGTATCTTTTCAGATGATTTTTGTAAGCCCAATGATCCGACTTGTAAAGGTTACGTGCATACCAGTCGCCACTTTCGCCTGCTGATTGTGGACCAAAGTGAACCCATATGCCAAACTTTGCCTCGCGTAGCCATGCTGGTTCACTGGGATAATTCTTTTCGATAGATTCCCATGTTGGTTCAAATGGTCCCTCGGTTATAGGAATATCCAATATCATTTCAGGTAATGTTTGCCAGTCGCCCATCTCTACGCTATCCAAAGGTTGCTTTGCAGGAATCTCAGGAAACGGAGGAAGAAGAGAATTTTGAGCATTCAAACCCAATGAAATTGTTATTGCAACGATAATTAGAATTGAAAATCGTTTCAGGGTTGATGCTAAATTTAGTCTTGCTACTTTGATCATATTGTCAGTTATGAAGGTTAATATCTGATTCATAAGCCTATTGTTTTGGCGGTACACTTACCCCTTCGGTTGTTAGTTTTATGGGCTGTATAGAACCATCGGGATTGAAATAAAGGTATTCGAGGCATACCTGACGGCGACAGTCGCCACCGGGTGTTCCGTTCTGCTCATATGCACCATCGTGGTAAAAGAAGTACCATTGATTTTTAAATTCAATAACCGATGGATGAATGGTGAAGCCATGTTTGGCAGAGCCGGTAACAAATCCGCCATACGACCATGGACCGGTAATGCTCTGTGCTGTAGAATAGCACATTTGTTCAGTTTGAACGCCAGGTGCATCGGCAGCATAAACATTATAATAAAGATCGCCTCTTTTGAAAAGCCATGGTCCTTCCGAAAAATTTCTGTAAGGTACTTTGGTGATAGAACCATCCAATTCAACCATATTTTGTTTCAACTTAACCATATAACAATCGCCGTTACCCCAAGCCATCCATGGAGTGCCGTCGTCGTCGATAAAAACAGTTGGGTCAATGTCTGAATTCCAACGGTGAGAATCGGTTGTCATATCATCGGTAATAAGTGGTTGTCCCGGGCGTGCTTCTTTGAATGGTCCAGTGGGGTTGTCGCTTACTGCAACAGTAATGAAATGCCCCTCTTTGCGATCTAAGGTAACATAGAAGTAAAATTTGCCGTCTTTTTCTACCACTTGAGCTGCCCATGCTGCCCAACTATTGGCATTTACAAAATCTTTAGCAGCCAAAACTGGTCCATGAGCAGTCCAGTTTTTCATATCGGTTGTTGAATAGCAGAGCCATTCGGGCATGTTAAACCATCCTCCGGCTGAAGCCATATCGTGACCCACATATAAGTAAACCCTGTCGCCTACAACTGTAGCAGCAGGGTCGGCAGTAAAGGCATCGGTAAAAAGAGGGTTTTGTCCAGCTACTCGTGGTAGTGCTTCACCCGAAATTTTGACCTCATCAATTCCGCCATCAAGAACCTGAAGACTATTGGGGAATCCACCGGGATATCCGCGACCAATGATCCACATTCCGGCATCACTGCGTAAAGCTGAACCACTTACAATGATTGAAGCAGGCTTTCCAAAGTTTTTTTCATCCGAAGATTTTACCTCAATTTGCAGTTTGGTTTGATTGCTTTTGATATCGTATTCGGCATGAGCGCGAACATCGTACCATTTGCCTGCTTCAACATCGTCTCCTGCTACTACGCGGCGAGGAATACCGTCTGCACAAGTCAATTCTACAAAGTATTTTTTGTGCATGTTGTCAAAACCAAGTGATACGTCACCTGCTATTTGTCCCCTTTCACCTTCTTTGCATAGATAAACCTGTTCGGTACCAAGAAGATTGCACATTAAGCTCGCTTCGATTGTCCAACTTTTTCGCAAATCGGAATAAGCCAGAGGGCGATCAAAGTTGAGCATATACTCGCTTTTTTTCAATGCAAGTGAATGGGTGTTCGGTATTCCATTTACCATTGGTGTTGGTACATTATCGGAAAAGACGTTAGGCGAAGGTTGGGAGCCTCGCGTTTGAAGCAAATTTCCATTACCTGAATTATCGAAAACATAAGGCTGTGGTTCAATTGGTCCTCGATCTCCAGCAGTAAGAGGCTGCCCAACTATGGACATAGAAGTGGAATCACCATTGAGGTGTTGTACCTGTTCGAAACGCCAGTGAACCAATAATTCTTCTCCTGAATTAGAACCCTGAGCAAAATCAGGGTTAACTGAACTAATTACAAATACTACCAAGACCAATTGAAAAAAAAATTTATAATTCATAATTTTAGTTATTTGTTTAGTTTTCAACAGGCATTTGATTTAATTAAATTCATTTGTTCTCAAATTAATTTTCATTTTTGATAATCACAACAACTTATATACCCCAATAATCACGTAAGGTTCTTCTCCGGATTTTAATTCAGGCATGGTAAGTGTACCTAGAAAAATCGCTTGATTTAAATAGTTGTACTTACTTTCTAAAGGAGCTTCAATATCAAGAACAGACTTAACATAGAAGCCTCCGTCTGGAATATGCATAAGCGCACTGTTTATTATTTGAATCACCACACCATCATCAGTTTTTAACAAATAGCGAGCATAAAGTTCTGTGTCGCCATCGGGGCGTACAAGTTGCCAGTCTTCACCTCCTGGTAAAACTTCGCCTTTTATATTAGGGCCACTGAACGTTCCACCGGTAATTGGAATGATGCGACGGACACCACGCTTGCTGTTACCGACATTAATCATTTCACCAATTTTCACCTTGGCATCCCACATGAATTCAGTTTTGAAATCTTTGTATTGTCTTTCATTTACTGTGGAATTAACATTCTGAGCAATCCCAATAGTAGCTCTTGAAACGAATAATGACAGTAATGCAATAAGTAACCAGTTTTTAAATAAATTATTTCTCATAAATTATTTTATTCCTATTAAATGCAAATTCATATTTGGCAATAATCCAATTTAGAAAGGCTTGATTATGTTGTTTTCAAATGCTTTAATATATCGCACATTTTTTTTATTTTTAAAAAAAGGCACAGTCAATAGCTACCCAAAGGTAAAATTATACGGTATAAAAACTGGCAATTTTTTGGCTCTGTTAATATTGACTGTGCCTGAATTTTTATCTATTTCTTACAATAAATTTTTTAAGTTGATATTCATTTTCATTACTAACTTTTAAGAAATATATACCATCTGAAAGATGCAGGTGTAGATTTAATTCTAAAACTTCGGATGCATCTTTTATCATTACCTGATTGCCTATCATATCGAAAATTTCAATTTTATTAAATTTAAAATCAACAGATTGTATAGTTAAACTATTAGTTGCCGGATTTGGATAAACATTTATTGCATCAGCTAAATTGTTGTTTTTTACACCTACTGGCTTAGGCTCATCAATTATAAAATAGTTTATATTAAAACCACCGCTCGTTGCGTAAAGTTTTAAATAATGTTTTCCTGGGCTAACGGTAATAGTATCTGATACCGATTTCCAAGTTTGCCAATCACCTGTGCTAGGCACAGCAATTTGACCAACTTTGTTGTTGTCAATGTAATAGTTAAATTTTCCACCACTGCTGGCTGCTGCAATTCTAAATGTAACTTCGTATTTAGTTTCTGTTGTAGTATTTTGAATGGCATAATCTACCCAGTCGCCTGTATCAATCCAACCTATATTAAGGCCTCCACCATCATCGCTGGTAGTTTCGGTATCAGTACCCATTTGAAGGGCATAGTCTTCAGCTTCAACTTTCCCTGGTATTTCATGCCATGTTGGTTCAACAATAGTATTGTCAACAGTAAAATCAGTGAAAGCATCTAAAGCGCCCAAATCATAAGCTGTAATATTGTCTGGTGTGTAACTTATGGTGGCAACATCGCCATAATGCATATTACCATCAAGCGTTAGCTTAATTGTAGCGTTTGATACTGAAAGTTTCAAAAAGGCAACATGCTCACCATTTACATTAAGCACAAGTTGATCTAACTGGTTTTTTGTCATAACCATATCTTTTGAGAACTGCATTGCAAGAGTTGAACCATCGGCTTCCATTGTAACGTTTTCAATATGTACAGGTAAACCTTTTGAATTGTTGGTAACCTGAACGGCAGTAAAAGTCTTCAACATACCACTATCGGCAGAAACAATGTTATTCCCGGTGTAACTAAGCGTTAGGTTGTAATCAGCATAAACTTTTTCACTTAATTTGAAAACTAACGTAGTTGAGTCCGAATCGAGAAAAGCATATTCTTCAATAGGAATGTCAAAGTTTTCGATGAAATCTGCATTTAGTGTTGTTCCTGAAATTTGAGAGGGTAAAAACATTTTTTTATTAAATTCAATAAAAATAGAATCACCACCAAAATTGGTTGCCAAATCAACTATTCGAGGCGAAGAGCCATTAAGTATGTTTTCAACTATATTGTCAGAAAATGCTTCTAATGCTTTTTCGTATACAGAAATAACATTACCATTATTATATGTTAAAAGAATGTTATTGGTGTTTTTAATGGTATCGGTTAATGCAATAACTAATTTGTTTGAATCAAGTAAAACAATGCTATCAATTGTTGCATTCAGGTCATCAATTTTAACAGAGAAGCCTTCAAAGCTATTGGTATCTTTTATTGATTCGCTAAAGACCGCATTTATTTGTTTTGGGTTTTCATCGGTTACAGATGCTTTAAGCAATTTAGGAATACCCCAGGCTAATGAATAATTTTTACAGAAGTTCCAAATTTCCTTGCTGGTGTGTACTCCATTAACATTATTGGAATGCCAGTGGCCATTACCTGTTAGACTTATTAAAACAATCTCAACATTGTCCTTGCCTTTTCCCCAATAATATTTTGTTCCATTTGAGCTTGGTTTATCGGCAGGATAAGGTTTGGTAACAACTGCAGTTGTTGGACAACCGTTTCTTTCTATCCAGGCATCTAAACAAGTTTGTACACCACTAAAAGCTACAACATCATCAGTAGTACCATGCGTATGAATAATTGGTATTGGTCGTGAACTGTTGGTATTTGGGCCTCCCATAAGGTAGCCACTTACCGGTGCAAATGCAGCAATTTTATCAGCAATTAAAGTTGCGGCATGGTAGGTCATCATTCCTCCCATTGAAAAACCTGACAGATAAACTCTGTTACGGTCAATACTGTAGCGTTTGGCCATTTCATCAATAATTGCCAGAATAAAATCGGTATCACTTGTGCCCCCAATATCCCATGAGTTATTAATTCCAGCAGGGTAAACTACTACAAAGCCATTTTCATCAGCAACATCTTCCCATTTTGATTGGTTTTGTTGATAGGCAATATCCTGATTCATACCATGCATGGAGATTAGTAATGGACTATTATCCTTAATGCCTGAAGGTGCATACGCCAGCATTTTTCGGGTGGTTTCTCCAACTTCAATGTCTTCTTGAGCGATTGAAACAGTTGATAGTACAAGTAAACTCAATACTGCTAATAAAAATTTATTGTTTGTGTATCTCATATTAAAATAATTCATTCGTTTACTTTCTTATTAATTCGTTTGAAAATTTGCATTTGATCTCATTAGTGAAATTTCCACCAGTCGAAATTGAATAATTCTCCGTCGCCACCTTTAAAAACAAGGTAAACATCATGAACACCTTTTGCTTTATCTATTTTACAAGATTGAGTTTTCCAGTTCTTATCACCTCCTGTACCAGTCACCTCTAAAGTACCCAGTAATTGTCCTTCATTACTATCAATACGAATTTCAATACTTCCACCTGATAAATCAGAAGCTACATTGGCTTCGAATTTTTTTGCGCCTTTACCAAAATCTATATTTCGTACTTTAATGTAATCACCTTGGTTAATTTTAGTTACAAAAACATTGGTTTGCATATCGCCAGCTGTTTTCACTCCCTCACTCCAGGCCATAGTCTCGGCCTGCACACGTGTGTAGGGGTTGATAAAGAAAACGCTCTCCTTCACTCCTTCTTTTGTGGGTTTTATGAGTGGTATCGTTCCATCGGAATTGTATTTGAACTGTTCAATACTAGTGGAACGTTTAAAGCCTTCTCCTCCTGATAATTCTTGTGTGTGGTAAAAGAAATAGGAGTTTCCCTTAAAATCGATTATTCCAGAATGATTGGTAAAAGCCAAGTGATCTGCCCTTTCCATAATATTCCCTTTATATGTCCAAGGACCTTCAGGCGATGGAGAAGTTGAATAGGCGATGTATTCAGGTATACCAGCAGCGGCATAAACCATGTAATACAAATTGTTACGTTTGTAAAACCATGGACCTTCGGTATAGGTAGTTCCTGGCTTTCCGTCGCGGCCTTCTTTTGAACCAAAGGCCTCGGTTGTCATTTCTACTGAAACAATTCCATTTTCACCAATATTTCGGTCGAATGAAATCATATCTTCGTTCAACTTCACATACCATAGTTTTGGATTACCCCAATATAAATATGCTTGACCGTTGTCATCAACAGCTACAGTTGGATCAATGTCCTGCCAGATATGGTCGCTGTCAATAAGACGTTTTCCTACAGGATCGATAAAAGGCCCTGTTGGAGAATCGGAAACCAGCACAGAAATTCCTTCTCCATGAATTGGAACATATAAGTAGAATTTACCGTTTCTCTCAATGCACTGAGGTGCCCATGCCCCGTTTTGTTTATCTAACCAGCCAAAGCTTTTCAGTGAAGCAACTGCACCATGGTCGGTCCAGTTCACCATGTCGGTTGATGAGTAACACCTCCAGTCGAGCATTGTGAAAAAGTTTTTAACCGTTTCATCTTCATCATGACTGGTATACAGATATACCGTTCCATCATAAACCATTGGAGCAGGATCGGCGGTGTAATAGGTTTGAATGACTGGATTCTGTGTATTTCCTACAAAAGAGCTCAAGATGAACACATAAATTCCAATTATAAGTTTCAATGTAATTTTCACAAGTCTATAATTTATTTATGTTTAAAAACCTTAGATGTAACAATTCGTCCATCCGACAGAATACTCTTCACGATAAATATGCCATTCATGTTATCTACATTATTTATCTTTTGCCCTGTTAGTGTATAATATTGTTCAGAAAGTACCGATGTGGCAGGATTTATAAGGTTATTAACACCCGTTGGCCACACTACATTTCCTGTTAGCATTATCATTTTAGAGAAAGCACCTGTTGAAGAAATAGATACCTCTCCATTATATTCGTTCCTTTTGAGTTCTGATTTCATCCTTACAAAAACGGTTGTTTCAAGCACCTGATTATTGTTTTGTTCTATAGTTAAGGTTGATGTAAATGTTTGTGAACTATCCAATGATATTTCAAAACGAGAAGGGGCTTTTACCACTATGTTATCAGTTAGTATATCTCCTGAAACCGTAAATGATTGACAAGCTGAAGGTCCATTGCCCTTTACATAAATAAAATCATTTAACATTTCAATTTCATTTCCACTTAAATCTTTAGCAAAAACCAATGGTGGATCAAATTCGCTGGAATTAGAGAGAAATACGGTATCAATTACGAAAGGATTGCTTCCATTCGACCAGAAGCCTGCAATGTAGATATGTTCAGGATTGAGCATAGTCCCGTCGTTCTTTATAGCCTGATTTAACACAACCACTACCTGACGATTATTTCCAAATTTATACGAAGCAGGTGAACCCCAATAACTGTTTCCATCGTATACATTGAATGCTACTTCGGCATTGTTCTCACTGCCCAGTTTGGCTACTATATACTTATATTCTGATAAATCGATGCCATCGTACTGCCATCCTCCAAAACCCCATTGACCGGTTTTTAGTGTTTTGGTTGTTTCATCGAAAGTACCGTTTTCCCAAATCGTTGGATTAAACAACTCATTGGTAAGAGGGAACGTTGTTGAAGTAACCTTTAAGGTGAGTTTCTTTGTTGTGCCCTTTTTGTCGGTGTAAGAAACATTTAGAGTTGCCTGACCATCTTTCAAGGTAAAAATACGTCCACGCACAACATTAACCACATCTGGATTATCAACTGTTATTTGGGCAATAGAGCTAACATTTTCGACATGCCCATCGGCAAAAACAGCATTTATTTTTAAACCAACAGAGCTTTTATTTAGAACTGAAATTTCGGTGTCTCCAATTATTTTCAGATCAGTCATTGTCAAATAATCATCGGTAACTCCATCGAATCCGTATTCATTGGCATAATCTTGATACCACTTATATACTGGAGTGGGACAAGCTTCGGGGTCTGTAAGGAAATCAACAACATCGGCATCGGCGTTAGGATTTCCAAAATCAGCCAAAAGGTTAGGATCGGTAAAAAGCAACCAGCTAACATTGCCACAATCGTCGGTAATTTTTTTGAAATTAGCACCAAAGCCATCTCCTCCTGCAGTTCCTGTAATATCTTTACCCCACGATTTTCCATGCCGCTCGGGAGCCCAGTCCATTTCAGTAACAATAATTGGGGCAAAATCGGCTACGGGTTGAACTTGGTTTTCCCACCCACGTTGAAAAGGTTCATACCCTTGTCCGCTATTGAACCAACCCGGATAAACGTGTACTGCATAGCCAATGTTTTGACTTTCGATTGGATTTGTAGCATACCCTGCATACAACGATTGATAACCTAAACCGGGAATCCATACAATATTATCAGCACTATTTCGGATGGTATCTACAATGGTTTGAAAATAGGTTTTCAGGTTGTCGAAATGACCTTGTGTGCCGGCTCCGTATGTTCCATCGGGACCTAAAATATCAATAGGCTCATTGGCCAACTCAAACATGATGTTAGCGTTATTCATTAATTTTGGATGTTTGGAAACGATGCTCCAAACTTTGATGAGATATTTGTGGTACACACCATCAATCTCAATATGTTCTGGACTAACACCAGGAGGACGCATAACAACATACATCCCTTTCGAAACGGCGTATTCGGCCATAGGGACAAAAACTTCATCAAGATATTTTCTAAAGCGAGTTTCGTTGAAACATTCTTCTCCTTCATATCTGCCCTCACAACCAGGCGTACTACTCCAGTATGGATCCATGTGCAAGCGAATGAAGTTCATTTTCCACCCTACATTTAAGATTTCATCAATAATACCCTTATTATAATTTAAACAACCATCCACATTGTAGTCGCTCCATTGTGAATCCTGTTCGTTAAACCAAGGTGAGTAGGTTTGGGCAAAACCGTGTAAATTAACTATATGACCATCACTGTCTTTCAAATAACGGCCTTCAACATGAAGTTTTGGCATTGGCATACCATCCCAGGCAAAAACATTGTTTAGCTGAAAAATAACTACTACAAAAAAGATTAACTTTAATACATTTAACTTCATTACTAATTTATTTTTAGATTTTTAGACGTGATAATTACGCCATTCGACATTATCAATTTCTCAATGAATATGCCATTCATATTATCAATATTTTTTATCCTTTGTCCGGTTAGTGTATAAAACTGCGTGGATACAACCTTAGCAAGATTACCAGAAAAGCCATCAATACCTGTGTTTTGCTCGACAGTTCCTGATAAGGAGATCGTTTTAGTAAAGGCACCATTCGACGTGACAGTAACATTACCAGTATATGTATTATCCGACAAGCCTGACTTCAACCGAATATAAATTTCATTTTCAGCAACTTGGCCGTCACTTTGACTAAGTGTCGCCTTTGAAGTAAACGCTTGAGTACTGTCTAAAGCAATTTCAAAATTGGATGTTGTTTGAATAGAAATATCACTGTTTAGTATATCTCCTGAAACAAAGAAGGACTGGCTGGCTGAAGGACCAAAACCTTTTTTATAGTAGAATTCGGTCAGCGTTTCAATTTCAGCACCGTATAAATCTTTGGTATAAATAACCGGTGGATCATACTCGCTGGAATTGGATAGGAATACCGTATCAATCACAAAAGGATTACTTCCGTTCGACCAGAAGCCTGCAATGTAAATATGTTCAGGATTGAGCATTGTTCCGTCGTTCTTATTCGCCTGATCTAAAATCGCTACTATTTGGCGCTTACTTCCAAACTTGTATGAAGCAGGCGATCCCCAGTAGCTATTGCCATCATAAACATTGAAAGCAACATCGGCGTTGTTGTCGCTACCCAATTTAGCCACAATATATTTGTAATCCGACAAATCGATGCCATCGTATTGCCAGCCTCCAAAGCCCCATTGACCTGTTTTAAGGGTATGTGTGGTTTCATCGAAAGTACCATTTTCCCATATTTGGGGATTGAACAACTTATTTGTTAACGAAAAGGTAGAAGCGGTAATATGAAAAACAAGCTCCTTTTGCTCACCGAGTAAGCCTTTGTAGCTTGCCTTAACCGTAGCCTCTCCATCTTTATACGTTTCGATACTACCATTTATTATTGCTACCACCTCGGGATTACTGATTTCGTAGGCTGCTTTGTAGCTAATATCAATTTCATGTCCATCGACGAAAACTGCTGTAAGCGGAACCTTTTTGTTGGTGCCATTTAGCATGGTAATGTCTTTGTTGTCAATAAGCAAATGATCAACCGTTTGACCTTCTTCGGTATCATAAGTTTTCAGTAGTTCCAACATTTGAAGTCCATAACGTTTACCTAATTCTTGTGCACCTGCGGTTGAAAAATGAAAACCATCAGTGCCGTTGCCCTTGCATCCTACGGAAGAAATGGCGTAGGAGTTGGGGATATAATTGGGTAGCGTTGAAATAATACTGTTCATGCCCCAGCAAATACCGCCCTGATCCTGTTGCAACATTTCACCAGCAAGTAATGGAATTGAATTGGATTCAATGTCAAGGTCTTGAAGCATATTGAAATAGATTTTCTTTACCTTAAGCGGCCAATCGGTTTGTCCGTTATTTGTTTCGCCTTGATGTAGTAAAATGCCTTTAACAACACCTGATTGCTGAGCGAGCTTTGCCATTTCAATAATTTTGGCATAAGGATTTCCGCCATAAATATTCATCAGACTTTTTTGCCAGGCATCGGCATTTTGGTAGTATTGTGTGTAATTATCCTTATCGAATGCGTCAATACCACTACCTCCCATTGCAATAACTATAACACCAACCTTCACGCTGTCGGGAAGACTATCGACCAATGTTCGTCCGAAATAATCGGCGGGGGTAAGACCGGTATCCCATCGGCATAATGGTGGAGTTGCAGTGTACCAGTTGCCCACCGAACGCCCCAAATGCTGAAAATCATCGGAAGCTACAGTCATCACTTGAAAACGGTCATTAACACCGCCTTTATCTTCCTCTGTAATGGCTGCATTGCCTTCCATATTCGATTGTCCAAAACAGATATAAATGTGAAAATTTGGATCAACTGCTAATGCCCTACTATTCGATGAAGCAGAAACATGCACTGAAAGGAACAGTCCAAAAATTACAAGATTAAGAAATAACAGAACTAATAATTTCATTTAATTATATTTACTAAAATGTTTTATAAAAAAGCTGGTTATAGTTTTCTAGTTGAACGTCCACCAGTCGAAATTGAAAAAATCGGCCTCGCCACCTTTGAATACAAGGTAAACATCATGAACACCTTTCGTTTTAGTTATTTTACAAGCCAGAGTTTTCCACATTTGATCGCCCCCTGTATTTGCAACTTCTAACGAGCCTAATAAACTACCTTCTTTATTATCAACACGAATTTCGATACTTCCACCTGAAGAAGCTGATGCCACACAGGCTTCAAACTTTTTAGCTCCTTTACCAAAATCAACACTGCGAACTTTGATGTAGTCGCCATTACTGATATTGGTAACGTAAACACCTATTTTTTCATCTTTAGCCGTTTCAATGCCTTCTTCCCAAGCAATGGTTTCAGCTTGTACTTTTGTAAATGGATTCAAATTGGATGCACTTTCCTTCACACCGTCCCATGTAGGCTCGATTAATGGGATTGAACCATCGGCATTAAATTCAAATGCTTCAATGCAAACTGAACGTTTAAATCCACCACCACCTGGCAAACCTCCGTTGTGGTAAAACAGGTATGATTTTCCTTTGAATTCGATGTAGCCCGGGTGATTGGTAAATGCTCCACGATCTTTAATTACATGCATAATGGTATCACCATACGTCCATGGACCTGTAACACTTGCACTGGTTGAATAAGCCAAATGCTCAGGCACACCACCTGCAGGATAAAGCAAGTAATAGTTACTTTTGCGCTTAAATAGCCAAGGTCCTTCTTCGTAGGCAGCAGTGCGATTTTGAATTTTCTTTTCGCGATAGCCAAAATTTTCATCTTTCAGGTCTTCTTTTTTGATTCCATAATCCTGATCGTATGAAATCATATCCTCGTTTAATTTCACATGCCATAAATTGGGATTGCCCCAATACATGTAAGCCTGTCCATCATCGTTGATATAAACTGTTGGGTCGATGTATCCATAGCCTGTTAGCAAAGGAACACCAATGGCATCTTTGAACGGTCCGGTAGTGCTATCGGAAACTGCAACTCCGATGGCGTTTCCACCATTTTTTTGTTTCACAGGAAGATAGTAATAATACTTTCCATTACGAAAAATACACTGGCCAGCCCAAGCATCACCTCTCGACCAACTAAAATCTTTATAGGACAATACAGCACCGTGATCTGTCCAGTTTACCATGTCGGTTGATGAATAACACCTCCAATCGTTCATCGTAAAAAAGTTTCGTAAGGTACTATCTTCATCGTGCGATGTATATACATAAACAGTCCCATCATGCACCATTGGAGCAGGGTCGGCTGTATAGTTGGTTTGCACTATTGGGTTTTGAGAAACTCCAGCAAGTTGAAATAAACCTGAAATAACCAATAGTATAGTAATCTTCATATGAATTATTTTTTTTATTAAAAACCTCTAAGTAATATTTGCGTTTCTATTTTAAACAACTTAAAATCTTCTTTTACTTTCATTTATTAAAGGAGGTAAATTTATATAGTACAACTCCATGTACCGGAACTTTGATTGATAGTGCTTCCTTCTGCGTATCGATATTTGCAATATCTTTTTGTCTCCAAAGATCACGTACTTTTTGTTTGCCCTTTATACCCAGTTTTTCAAATTCGTTATAGGAGATTTCTACGATATCGAGACCAAAATTACAGAACCCAACAGCCTTACTTCCGTCTTCCAAATCTTTAACATAAATGCGCAAATCGCCAATTGTATATACACATGTAGCTTGTTTGCCAAGTGGGTCCTGATTAACCGCAATTACTTCATCGTTAGTCAGTAAACTCAACGTAAAGTCGTCAAGTTTTTCCATATCGCAACCAATAAGAAGCGGAGATGAAAATAAACTCCAAAGGCTTATATGAAGATATTGTTCATCGGGTTTAAGCTTACTAGGATGTGTATTTCCCCAACCTACATGACCAACAACTAACATATCCGGGTCGTTCCAGTTGCCTGGTTTTGAGTAAGGAGCAGATTTATCCTGAGAAAGAGCAATGCTACTCATACTAGCCCAAGTGTCGGTAATATCGTTAGTTGTTCTCCAACTGTTACCTCCAACAGAACCTCCCCACTTCCATACATCAGACATTCCGTATTGACACACGCTATAAATAATATCGCGCGGTTGATTACGTAAATATTCGCCCATAACTTTAAATGGTTTCATGGCTGTTTCAAGTTCTCCACCGCCATTGTATGATAAGGATGAAACTTTATAAGGATCATTATCGGGAAGTCCATCAATTACATTACCATAACTACACCAGTCGTATTTTAAATAATCGAAACCCCAATCGGTATAACTTTCAGCATCTTGTTCTTCATAACCATAACTACCGGCACAGCCACCACACGACCATGGACCAGGACTTGAATAAAGACCAATTTTCAACCCAAGGTCATGAACATAATCTGCGAGATCTTTCATATCTCCAAAACGTTCATTTGGAACAATATAACCATCCGCGTCACGTAAATCACCGCGCAACGATGAATCTTCAGAATCACGGTGATTGTTCCAGAAATCGTCGATATTTATATAAGTCCAACCATGGTTGATAAGGCCACTGTTTACCATCGCATTAGCTGCTCGCTTAACTTTATCGGCCGAAACGGCATGGGCGAAACAATTCCAACTGTTCCATCCCATAGGTGGAGTAAGAGCAATTTGATCGCCACATTCAATTCTAAATTCTTTTTGTGTTTTACCTTTCTTATTTTTTGCTTTAAGTATAACGTTATAGCTTCCTTCAGTAGATAGTATACCAGTTATTAAACCGCTATTCTTATCTATTTGCAAGCCTTTAGGCAGATTTGATGCCGAAAACTTCATTGGACGATCGCCTGTTGCAGGAACTTGAAAAATGAATGGTGATTCTGGACGAACACCAAACACACGTGCACCATTAATTCGAGGTTCAGCTGGTGGTGGAGGTGTTAAAATGTATGGTTCGCTTGCTACTGGGTTATAGGTTTCGAAACTTGTTGCTCCATTTGTTTCAATACGAGCATTGGCCCAATTTACATGATCGTAATAATTTCCATTACCTCCATCGGTTACTACCAACATGAGTTTCTGCATGCCTTTAAGGTTTACAGAACATGGCTTGGCTTTATCACCTATACGCATCACGCCGCTTGACCAAAGTTGTTCTCCATCGCCAATAACTATAAATTCAGCTGCTGGTCTCTGTCCTTTAACTTCATCATCGATACCAA
>JAQIBQ010000015.1 GCA_027859005.1 Prolixibacteraceae bacterium
TGTACAGCGTCTTGTTACCAATAATATGGTCTGCGAAATTTATTCCGCCAAAAGAGTTGATATTTTCCTTAGAATATGTATTTTTCATCAGCTACGATGTTTTCACCTAAACAGGTGAATATATTTTAATCGTGCAAGCCTTATAAGTGTTTATTTATGGGGCTTGCCGATTATTCCAAATATTTACGTGCGGATACTAGGAATTATTATATCCTTGTTTTTTCCTTCCATAGCTTAATCCATATTTATTATTCTCCCCAATAAAGGAAAAACTATCAAATCATCTAAAATAGTAGAACGGAGAGGATCGGCCTCCTAAAAAAAATAGTGTTTTGCAGATTAAGCTTGGGGAGAGATTGAAGCACAGTGCAAATCATGAACTTAAATATTTTAATTCGTGAATAAGAAGTTCGTCTGGCAGCAAAATATATAGTTGTTTATTGCTTTTCATAATAATTCTCCCTTTATTTGAAAATCCCTGAATAATTATAATTATGAAAAACTATCTCTATTTTATCATTTTACTGTTCATTTCTGTTGCTTGTGAAAAAGCCACAGCTCCAAATTATAACGTTAATGGTTATATACAAAAAGGACCATTTATCTCAAACAGTGAAGTAATTCTTTATGAATTGGATGAGATGCTCCAACCAACAGGACAGTCTTTCAGAACTTCAACTAATGAATTAGGCTTTTATAGTTACAATAATATGTTTCTTATTTCTCCATTTGTAGAAATAGTTGCTGATGGATTTTACTTTAATGAAGTTGCAGGCGAAATATCAAATGAAAGAATCAAGCTCTCCGTTATTACAAAGATCGATACGTTTTCTCATGTAAACATAAATGCTCTTACAAATATTGAATTTAAACGCATTCGAAACCTTATTTCGGAAGAACAAATGAGTATTGACAAAGCTAAAGACCAAGCTCAGAAAGAAGTAATTAATGCTTTCCAAATTGATAGAACTTTAACAGCCTTTTCGGAGCAGATAGATATAAGTAGTACATCTTTAAACAGTGCTATTCTGTTAAGTGTTACATCAATTTTACAAACCAATCAAAATGTTTTTGGAGTAAGCAAATTAATGGGAGACATTTCATTCGACATTGAACTAGATGGAACATTGGATGAAGAAAAAACAATCAAAAAAATCAATGAACAAGCAGAAGAAGTTCCAATTGATAAAATTGGATTAAACCTAACAGAATACCTAGATAACTTCAACGTTAGTTTCTTAATAGATACTAGTTTCAACTCAATAATGCAAAGTCTGAAAGATCAAGAACAGATAGACATTACCGACAATCCAGTACTAAATCCCTCACCAGTTGCTGGTGGATCTAATATTCTCGACAGTACCTTTAAAAGTTTCATTCCAGACGTTGACTATTATGCCGAAGCTACAATTTCAGAAACCGATAAAATAAAAGTAATTGTTAAGCAAACAGCGGGTCCAGGTCAAGTTGGCTTTTCATATGTAAATTTAAAAGGCTGGGATGTGGTATATGAAGACGATGAATATTGGTTAAGAACAGTTACCTTAGAATCAAAACCAGGTTCTACTGATCTCAATATGGCTTTTATGTTTTATAATAGAGGATCTGGAACTATAAGTATTTTCAAAAATGAGATGAATGAGCCATACGATACTTGGGACTTCAATTGGGGATCAAACCATGGTAGTGGATACCTTTTTCCGAATAACAGACCAAATTTAGGAACAAATCTTCTTGCACTTCCTTTGAATACTGAGATACCAACTGGTTTTGATTATATTTTTTATATGGAAAACTATGCATCGGAATACAATATGAATTTTCTTGTTGAGTTTATTGATGGCAATGTATCCTTTATTGAAAAGACAGGTTACAATTATAATTTTGTTAACGATAGCATCCCTGTAGTCAATTTATATGGAAACAGTATTTCACAAGTTGTATTAGGTATTGAAGGGACTGGAGTGTTTAAAATTTATAACCAGCGTATTGGAATGGAACAACAAATAATAGTCAAATAGAAAATACTTAATCATTTGGCCTAAAATGAATGGAACATGAATTACATATACATCGTGAGTTATGTGCCATAATAATATGAGATCATACAAACAACCAAATTTCAACTATAAATAATTCAATTTTAAGACAATGAAAAAGACAATTTTTACTTTAACTATTCTTCTCATTCTGACATTTACGAGTGTTTATTCACAACAAAGGACATTACTTGGAGTTGACTTCACAAACGACATTGTCGACGGTGACTTAAGACCAGGGTTTGGATTAAATCTTACTAGAAGTTTTTCAAAAAGGAGTAGTCTAGAGGTAGGAGTTTATTATAGAAACTACATTGAAGGAATGAGATTTTATGCGATGAATAAAAATTACCAGATAAACATCCTTGAAAGCTATCTCTCGATTCCGATAACATACAGATTTTCATTCAAATATTTTTATGTTTCAGGAGGTCCGAGTTTTGACACTTTTTTAAACTGGAAACAACAGACGGAGAGTGATTTTACAATTACATCTTACGATCGCGATCCTAAATACAATTTGGGCTTATTATTTAAGACTGGTACAGAGATTAAATTATCTGACAAACTAATTTTTGCACCAGAGTTACGATTTAATCCAATCTTGACATCAGAAAGAACTTATTTTGGTTTGGGACTTAATCTCAAATATGATTTAAATAAAAATTAAAGGCTGCACATAATTTGCATATTCCACAAGGGGTTTCCGCTCATTCTCTCGTCATTACCATGACAGAGAATCACACTCAATCCGTTACATTCCTACAATTTACCATTAGTGGTAATTGTGACGACCCCTATAATAAGCCTCTAATTACTAAATAATTTTTGAACATCAAATTCAGTAAATGGTCCTTTTGAGGCTGGGACCTTGTTCATGCTAACGTACATTTTCATTAATGCAGGTTCGAACAAAACACATTGTAAGTTTTTATTTTTGCCTCGAGCTTTATGCATTGCTTCTTGAAGTAATTCAATATTGAATAATCCATAGTTCTTTTTTGCAAGAAACATTAAATCTGCAAAACGTTGATCGTTTTTAGCTTTCTTAAACATTCCACTTGAATAGGAAAAATTTGTAGCGGCCAAAACCTCTTTATGACCTTCACGAATAACAGATAGCTCTTGACTCAGCTCTGCTATTATCGCTTCAGAACTATCGGCACACATCACATTCTCTGGTATCATATGTTTTTGTTCGCATAAATACTCAATCATTTCACGAGCCGATGAATATTTCTCCCCACCTTGCTGCATTAACAACTGAATAGGCATCCCATCTTTTTTTATAACATCACTTAAACCATTATAAACTAACATATTCCCAAAACACACACCTTTTTCATTCATGCCCGTAAAACTTCCTGCTAATCCAATAAACGACGAGGCAACCGTAGCAAAACCGTTTGTTGGATGCTTAACAACCAAAATCCCAAGTGCCTTATTTATTCTTTTTAAATTATAATCGGCATTACGCCCCATTAGTAAGTTTCCATTAGCAGTTGCATTGCCCCACACTGCCAATACACTACAGCTTATTCTTGGTACTAAATTAAGTGCCAATAACGAATTTTCACTAACATCTGAAGAAAGTGAAACACCTTTTAAAAACTGTTTAATTTCAATTGGCAACACATGCTCCGATTGCAAAGCTTGCTGTTTATACCCCTCAACCTTCTTCTCTGAAAATATAGCATTAACTATATCTTCTAAGGCTATAAGTTGAACTGACAATAGCTGACCGTATTGCTGTCCCATTTCAAAATCACTTCCATACAAATGAACAACAGGTATCGATTCGATATATTCAATTCGGGGTTTTCCAACTTCGACAATAGCTTCACTGTTCTTCTGAAGTGAAAGGATACTATGACATGCATTATAAATTTGACAACTAGAGAAAAACAATAGTAAACAAAGGACAATAAAAAATGGAAGGAATTTGCCAGTTTTCATTAGTAATAAGGATTTAGTTAGTTTAGTACCCCAAAACTAGCTAATTGACTAGACTCAACCAAGTTCACAATTACATTTAATCACATTATAATAAAAAATCCTACTTCGAATAATCGAAATAGGATTTTACAATATATTGAAAGAAGTACATTCTTAGATAATCGCTTCCATTGCTTCCATTGCTTCACGCAATTCAGCACCAACAATTTCTACATCGTGGTAACGAATTTCGTCATTAATGTCGATTAATTCTTTGTTATCAACATGACCATCTTTTCCTGTATTAAAGCTTGCACCAATAATATCAGTTTCAACAGTTTTCATGAAATCCGCCAATAATGGACGTGCAGCATGATCGAACAAGTAACATCCGTACTCAGCAGTATCAGAAATTACACGGTTCATTTCAAATAATTTTTTCCGAGCAATCGTGTTTGCAATTAGCGGTGTTTCGTGAAGAGACTCGTAATATGCACTTTCAGCTTTAATACCAGCTTCTGTCATAACTTCAAAAGACAATTCAACACCAGCTTTAACAAATGCAACCATTAAAGTACCGTTGTCGAAATATTCTTGTTCTGAAATTTCAACATCGCCAGCAGGAGTTTTCTCAAAATCAGTTTCACCTGTTGCAGCACGCCAAGTTAAAAGGTTTTTATCTCCGGCAGCCCAATCTTCCATCATAGTTGATGAGAAAGTTCCATCCATAATATCGTCCATGTGTTTCTCGAACAATGGGCGCATAATTGTTTTTAAGGTATCGGAGATTTTATATGCTTCGATTTTAGCTGGGTTGCTCAAACGATCCATCATGTGAGTAATACCACCTAATTTTAATGCTTCGGTTGTTACTTCCCATCCGTACTGGATAAATTTAGAAGCGTATCCTTTGTCTGTTCCTTTTTCAACCATTTTGTTGAACATTAGAATTGAAGCAGTTTGAAGTACACCACAAAGAATGGTTTGCTCACCCATAAGGTCAGACTTCACCTCAGCAACAAATGACGAGTGAAGAACACCTGCTTTATGACCACCAGTACCAGCGCAATAAGCTTTAGCTATTTCAAGTCCATCGCCATTAGGGTCGTTCTCACGGTGAACAGCAATTAAAGTAGGCACACCAAAACCGCGAAGGAATTCAGCACGAACTTCAGATGCAGGTGACTTAGGTGCAACCATTATAACTGTAATGTCTTTACGGATATTCATTCCTTCTTCAACAATATTGAAACCGTGAGAATAAGACAAACAAGCACCTTTTTTAATTAAAGGCATTGCAGCATTTACAACAGGTGTGTGATATTTATCGGGAGTAAGATTTAAAACTAGATCAGCTTTAGGAACCATTTCCTCAAAAGTACCTACTTCGAAACCATTGTCAATAGCATTGGTATAAGAAATTTGTTTCTCATCGATCTCCACCTGACGAAGTGCATAAGATACGTCTAAGCCACTGTCTTTCATGTTTTGACCTTGAGCCAAACCTTGAGCACCACAACCTAAAACAACTATTTTTTTACCTTTCAAGTAATCTACACCATTCGAGAATTCAGACTCGTCCATGAAGTCACACTTGCCCAATTGCTCCAACTGGATACGAAGTGGAATTGAATTGAAATAATTTGCCATTTCTATATTTTTTTAAAATGTTATTGTTTCTGAATACATAAGGGATTCAATGCAAGGAAATAATTGGAAAACATTCGAGTAAAAAAGCATTTATTTTAGGTACATTTCATGGATTTACAAAAAAAGCCTAAAAATCTATTTTTCAATATTGTTTATTTTTCAAGCACTTAAATATAGTTCGATACACTATTTTAAAATGGCCATTTACTGGATTGCCTGATTAATGGATTCTTCGATTATTTGGTTTTCAAATCATCAGATAAAAGATTAAAATTTAAAAACTCCAAAACTCCCAAAATCTGAACATCTGAACATCTGAACATCTTACCCTTTCAACGATTCACTTCGATATAATAATGGAGTGTAGCCAGTTTCTTTCTTGAAAAATTTGGTAAAATAGCTTTGATCGTTAAAGTTCATCAGGTTGGATATTTCAGTAATTCCCATGCTACTATGTACCAACAAACGTTTGATTTCTAAGATCTGTTTCGATTTAATAATTTCGTTAGAAGTTTTTCCCGTTAGTTGCTTAATGGTTTGAGTCAAAGGATTTGGAGAAAGAGCCAATAAATCGGCATACTGATTCACCGTTAAG
>JAQIBQ010000033.1 GCA_027859005.1 Prolixibacteraceae bacterium
CAAAAAGGAGCTGTGCGAAGCACCAATATGAACAGGGCCAATTTCAAAATACACCTCGATCAAAAGATTAACAATTGGCTAAAAGTAGGAACCCGTATTGCATACACCAAATATTCTGATGTTGATGTTAACGATAACAGCCCTGTTAATCAAGGAGGAGTGTTAATTGGTGCAATAAATACTCCATCGGTAATTGGCATTTTTAACGATGATGGAACATACACCAGCAATCCATTTCAAAACTGGGAAAACCCACTTGCAAGCACAGATGGATCGGACAGAATATACAATAGTCAACGTTTTATTGGAAATTTCTATGCCCAGCTCAACCTGGCAGATGGACTCAATTTCAAATCGAATATAGGAGTTGATAATGCTTTCGGGGTTTATGATTATTTTCTGGATCCATTTACCACAAGTTATGGCATAGCTAAAGAAGGTATTGGAACCAACAATACCGACAAATCGAGCTTTTGGATGCTTGAAAACACCTTTAACTACAAAAAAGAAACAGGAAAACACAATTTCAAAGCACTTGCTGGTACTGTTTCGCAGAAATACAAATGGGAAGAAAGCAAAATAACACGTGAAAAATTTTCGAGCAATGGAGTTAAAACAACCAATGGTGGCTCTACAATTGTTACCGCGGAAAACACAAAAAAAGAAAAAACAAACACTTCATTCATAAGCAGGCTTAATTATGCTTTTGACGACAAATACTTGTTAACTGTAAATTTCAGGATTGATGGATCAAGCGTATTTGGTCCCGAACAACGCTGGGGGTATTTCCCATCATTTTCAGTTGGCTGGCGATTGTCACATGAAAACTTCATGGAGAAAATAGACATCCTTAACGATATGAAAATTCGTTTAGGATGGGGAATCGTTGGAAACGATCAAATAGAACAATATGCATATTTTGGACGTGTTGGTGCAGGTGCAAATTATCCTATTGGAGGTCAAGCATTGCCAGGCACATATCCGGCGGCTATCAACAACAACAAATTAAAATGGGAAGAATCGGAACAAACTAATATTGGTATTGACTTGAGCCTTTATAAAGGTCGGGTTTCATTTATAGCTGATGCATATATCCGATACACACGCGACCTGTTGTTAGATGCCCCACTTCCACATAGTACTGGTTTTGATAATGCACTTCAAAATATCGGGAATCTCGAAAACAAAGGGATGGAATTCAGTATAAATACAGTTAATGTCGATAATGCCATCCGATGGAATTCAACGTTAAATATTTCATTTAACCGAAACAAAGTGACCAATCTGGTTACCGAAAGCCTGCCCATGGGCAATATTGCCGGCCGGGGTGAAGCTATACTACTTGAAGAGGGACAGCCATTAGGAACTTTATACGGATATGTATGGGGAGGTGTTGGTACTGAATCAGGCGATGCTTATTATGTTGATCAAAATGGTGAAAGCACTTTTACGCCCAGTCCTGAAGACAGACAGATTATTGGGAATTCCAACCCTGATTTCTTTTTCGGTATAAATAACGAAATAACCTATAAAAACTTCGGCATAAATATATTCTTTGAAGGTCAACAAGGCAACGACATGCTTAATGCTACCCGCATCGAATCAGAAAGCATGTCGGATCCTAAAAATCAACTAATTGCAGTTGATGATCGCTGGAGGAGCCCCGGGGATATCACAAATATTCCCCGTGCCACATGGGGCGAGACAAATAACTCGCGCATTTCTACCCGTTTTATTGAAGATGGATCGTACATTCGTCTTAAAACACTTACGATAAGTTATAAACTTCCTGATCTGATTATATCTAAAATTAACCTGCAACAAGTGAAAATATATACAACTGCCGAGAACCTATTAACAATTACCAATTACTCAGGATTTGATCCGGAAGTGAACACCTATGGTGGCGATAATGTACTAAAAGGAATCGATTATGGTACATATCCACAAACACGTAGCATCATAATAGGATTAAATGTAACATTTTAATAAATAAACAATTGAACGAATGAAGCTAAAATATTATCTAATAGGAATCCTGATCACATTTGCAACATCATCATGCAATGATTTTCTTGATCTTGAACCTATATCAGAAGAATCAACAGCCAATGCATACCAAAGAGCCAGTCAGATTGAAGCAGCCTTAACAGGTGCTTATGAGTCATTTCAATCTGATGCATATGTCTGGAACAATATTATGTTTCAAGACATCCGCTCCGACAATCACTATGCGGGGGGAGACAACCCATCAATTTTTGAAATTGATTTGTTAAACATTTCACCTACCAACGACAAAGTGTATCAAAGCTGGTCAAACATTTATAATGCAATACTTAAAGCCAACCTGGTAATACAACGCATTAACGATGTTAATGATCAAACACTAACTACTGAAAGGCGAAACCAGATAATCGGTGAAGCATATTTTTTAAGGGCTTATCATTATTACAACCTCATAAATTTATTTGGGGCTGTACCATTAATACTTGAAGAAACAAATTCAGCAGCCCCCGAGGATGTAAACATTCCCCGTTCACCTGTCAACCTGGTATTCGATCAGATTATTTCTGACTGTGACTTGGCTGCCTCGTTACTACCTGATGTATTCAGTAGCGACAACAGCATAAACAAAGCCCGTGCAACTTCAGGGGCAGCAAATGCCCTGGCAGCTAAAGCTTGTGCCCAACGCCCCTCGCATAACTATGCGAAAACACTTGAATATATTGCGAAAGCAGAAAAAAGTGAAGCTAACTATCAATTATTAGATGATTACAACCATTTATTTGATGGCAATCACTACAATAATGCCGAATCTATCCTCGAAATACAATATCTGGGTGCAGATGAAGGAAACTGGGGGCCTCAATTATTATTACCTCCATCGATAAGTGGTGATAGCTGGCGTAAATTTGTAACACCTTCGCAAAATTTGGTTAAAGCTTTCGATGCTGCGGGTGATGAAATCAGAAAAAATACCACAATATTATTCGAAAACGTATCATGGATTGATGAGTATTGGAGTGTAGAAGAACCTACCAACCACACCCCAAAACCAAACCGTGTAGCTTTTGGATACAAATGGAAAAATGCCATGGGGTGGAGTAGTACCGACCGCCAGTATATTTTGCGCTATGGCGATATTGTTTTACTTAAGGCTGAGGCTTTAAATGAAACAGGAAAAACACAAAAAGCCATCAGCGAGGTAAATAAAATCAGGAAACGTGTACAATTAGACCCCCTTTCAGATGATGAAACAAGTTCGAAAGAAACCCTTCGGATTGCCATTTTAAACGAACGTCGTTTAGAATTGGCACAAGAAGCACAACGATGGGATGATTTAGTAAGGTACAATTTGGTTGTAAGTACGATGAACAATTTAGGGGAAATTGATTTGCGTACAAATACATTGGTTAATTACAATATGACAGAAGCAAAGATATTGCTGCCAATCCCCCAACAAGAAATTGACAGAAATAAAAACCTGGAACCAAATCCACTTTAATGTACTATGATGGGATTATTAAATATTAAGTTTTTACTGGGATTAAATTTTGTAATTGCATTTAGTGCTTTAGGTGTAGCATGTAAAGAAACCGGCTCTGATATTATTCAACCTCCACCCGGGCCTGAAACAATACCAACTATTGTTAGATACATCTCTAAAGCGGATGAATCGATAAAATTCAGCAATCAGGAAGGGGGGATATCAAACTCGGGCAACAATGATTTACCAACAATCGAACTGGATCCCGAAATCAAATATCAAACCATTGATGGATTTGGATTTGCCTTAACGGGTGGCAGTGCTTTACATATCCACAATATGACAAAAAGCAACAAAGCAGCATTGCTTAACGAACTTTTTTCAACTAATGGCTCAAGTATTGGTGTTAGTTACTTACGCATTAGCCTTGGTGCTTCCGATTTAGACGAGGAGGTGTTTTCGTATAACGACTTGCCCCAAGGAGAAACGGATATTGAATTAGAGTATTTCTCGCTAGAAAATGACAAACGATACCTGATTCCGGTTCTAAAAGATATCGTGGATATTAACCCTTCAATAAATATTATGGCTTCACCATGGTCGGCACCTGCATGGATGAAAACCAATAAAGCATCAAAAGGAGGTGAGTTAAATCCGGAATACTATGAAACCTATGCACAATATTTTGTGAAATATGTTAAAGGCATGGCCGATGAAGGAATTACAATTAATGCAGTAACCGTTCAAAACGAGCCACTGCACGATGGAAACAATCCAAGTATGTACATGCCCCATGAAGATCAAGCTAAATTTGTAGCGAACCACCTTGGGCCAGCTTTTGAAAATGCCGGCATCAACACTAAAATTATCATCTACGATCATAATGCCGATAAGCCGGAGTATCCGATATCGATATTAAATAATGATGATGCCAATAAATACATTGATGGTTCAGCTTTTCACTTATATGGAGGTGATATAAATAATCTAAGTCAGGTTCACAATGCACATCCCGACAAAAACCTTTATTTTACTGAACAATGGATTGGAGCACCGGGGAATTTTCCGGACGACATAAAATGGCACATACAAAACATCGTAATTGGCGCCACCCGCAATTGGTGCAAGGCTGTTATCGAATGGAACCTGGCATCAAATAGTGAATTGAAACCACACACACCGGGCGGATGTGACCAATGCCTGGGAGCACTCACAATTGATGGTAATAAAGTAACCCGAAATCCTTCATACTACATTATTGCCCACGCTTCAAAATTTGTCCGTCCCGACTCAAAACGAATTGCTTCAAATACACTGGATGAACTAGCAAATGTTGCTTTTGAAAATACTGATGGAGACATTGTTCTAATTGTTTTAAACAATTCAGAAAGCAAACAAACATTCAATTTAAAACTGAATGATGAAATGATTAAAACAACCCTTGCAGCTGGTGCTGTTGGTACATATTTATGGGAAAAATATAAAACACTTCAGGTTATTTAAATACAATTTATAAATCATATACAATGAAACAAAGACTTTTTTTAATACTTACTGCCTTTATTATAGGGGGATGCAACTCTGAAAAAGGCAATATGAACCATCCAAAGCTTGAAACCACAACATACAGTGCAAGAGGCAAAACAATATCAATTTACACTTCTGAAAAAGACAGCGACCTTCGTTTGTCTCTTGTAGGAGAAAAAAGCTTTGTAAAAAGCGGGCAACCATTAGAAACCGAAGTCGCTGTATTTGTTAATCCTGACAAACAATACCAAAACTTTTTAGGTGTTGGTGGTGCAATCACCGATGCCTCGGCTGAAGTATTTGCCAAACTACCAGAAATCAAGCAAGATGAATTAATTAATGCCTATTTTGGGGCAGATGGTATCGACTACTCATTGCTCCGCACTACCATACACAGCTGCGATTTCTCAAGTAATAGTTACACCTACATTAACGAAGGCGACAAAAAGCTTAAAACGTTTTCGATAGCACATGATATGAAATACAGAATACCGATGATCAAACGTGCTATGGATAAAGCGACCGATAGTTTAGTATTTTATGTAAGTCCGTGGAGTCCACCAGCTTTTATGAAAGGACGTAAAAACATGTTGAAAGGAGGTAAACTCTTACCCGAGTTTTACCAATCGTGGGCAAATTATTACGCCAAGTTCATCAAGGCTTATGAGGCCCAAGGAATGCCAATTTGGGGTTTAACCATTCAAAATGAGCCAATGGCCGTTCAGGCATGGGAGTCGTGTGTGTACAGTGCCAAAGAAGAGCGCGACTTTTTGAAAAACTACCTTGGCCCAACATTACAAAAACAAGGACTTGGTGATAAAAAAATAATAGTATGGGATCACAATCGCGATTTAATTACCCATAGGGCAAATACAATTTTCAGCGACCCCGAAGCAGCCAAATATGCATGGGGCGTAGGTTTTCATTGGTACGAGCCATGGGCAGGGGGAGATCCTATGTGGGAAAACCTCCGAAATGTAAAAGAATCATTTCCCAACAA
>JAQIBQ010000165.1 GCA_027859005.1 Prolixibacteraceae bacterium
TTCTAAACCTGATGGCAGTAATTCTCAACTCTCTAATTCATACATTTCAAAACCCAGTTTTACTCCCGATGTTTTCGGTACTTATAAGTTTTCTTTACTCGTAAACAACGGTGCATACCCTAGCGAGCCCGATGTTGTTGTAATTACGGTTGTAAATGAGTTGCCGATTGCAAATGCAGGAATAGATCAGGAAAAATTAGTTGGTGAAGAACTTATGTTGAATGGAAGTTCTTCATACGATCCTGAAGGATCTGCTTTAAGCTACTTGTGGACAATTCTTGAAATCCCTGAAAATAGCGAGGCAAACATTACTAACCTTGAAATAATAAACCCCGTTTTCATAGCCGATGTTGTAGGAACTTATCGGTTTAGCTTGGTGGTTTATGATGGTACTTCAAGCAGCCTTTCCGATGAAATTGAAATCACCATTTCCGAAAATGAACTTCCTATAGCAAATGCTGGTGTCAATTTTGAAACAATGATCAACGAAGAAGTTGAATTAGATGCATCAAATTCGTATGATCCTGAAGCAATGTTTTTAACGTATTATTGGTCTGAAGTTTCAAAACCTTCGGGTAGTAATGCCGTTCTTTCAAGCAACACTGCCAAACAGCCAACATTATCTCCAGATGTGGAAGGAGATTACATTTTCAGTTTAACAGTGAATGATGGCGTGAACACAAGTGCTACTGACGAAATTATTATAACCGCCAAAGAGAATCTGGCTCCAATAGCAAATGCTGGGAATAATCAATTAATACAATTAGGGCAAGAAGTGCTTGTTGATGGAAGTCAATCATACGATCCTGATGGTGAAACATTATCTTTTCTATGGACTTTTGTTACAAAGCCTGATGGCAGTGTTGCACAAATCACGAAACCAACTGGAAGCATTACAAACTTCACTCCTGATAAGCTGGGCTTATATACCCTCCGTTTAGACGTTTCGGATGGTACTTTATCAACAAGTGATCAAGTTCAAATTACGGTTGAGATTACAGATGGAGTTAGTAATTTCAACAAGGATAATTCAATAAGCTTGTATCCAAATCCATTCCAGAGAAATTTGAACGTTGCTGTTAACTTTGCGATTGAAGAAACAGTGAGATTTGAACTATACAACCTAACGGGATCACTAGTGAAACGTTTTGAATTTAATGGATTAAATGCTGGATCATATAATTTAGATTTTCAGGATAAAGTATTGAAAAATGGTGTTTATATTTTAAAAGTTGATGCTCAAAAAGGGGCTTCGAAAGTCTTTAGAATAATACACAAGGATATCTAAAACAAGTCTCAAAAAGGATTATTTTGATTAAAACATACTAGAAAGGTTGCTCAATACGAGTGACCTTTTTTTTTCGACAACGTCCCAAATTCCAACTTTAGTAACGCGACCTAAAAATTCCTCTTAGTATTTCACCTACAGGATACTACATAATTTAGTTGTTGGTCATTAGGGAAATTAAATGTAAAGTCAATAAATGACTTTTTTCTAATAACAATTGACTCATCAGCTCTGCCATAACCGAAGAATTATTTTTTAATATATGAATTTCAATAGTATACTATTTTTCCTGATATCGAGCTGACGTTTAATAAGATCGAACCTCATTTCATTTTGTTGAAAACTCTTTTTATTTACACTAATTTTATTAGTATTTTTAAGGCGTAAAACTAACCTTTTTCGCTTTATGAATGATAAAACACAAATCAAACTAAATATATTAGCAGATTCAGCCAAATACGATGTGTCCTGTTCATCGAGCGGAAATTCAAGAAAAAACAGTAGCGGAGGACTAGGAAATGCGGTGAATTGTGGAATTTGTCATAGTTTCACCGAAGACGGACGCTGTGTAAGTCTACTGAAAGTATTGATGACCAACAATTGCATCTACGACTGTGCCTACTGTATTAACCGAAGAACCAACGATCGTCCAAGAGCAACACTTTCACCTCAAGAATTGGTTGATTTAACAATTGGATTCTACCGCCGGAATTATATCGAAGGTTTGTTCCTCAGTTCCGGAGTAATCAAAAACCCCGACTTCACCATGGAACGCATGGCATTGGTGGCAAAAAAACTACGAACCGAAGAACGATACAACGGATACATTCATCTGAAAGCAATTCCAGGAGCCAGTCCTGAACTAATTCAAATGGCAGGAATGTATGCCGATCGATTGAGTGTAAACATTGAAATCCCAACTAATCCAGAACTAAAACGATTAGCTCCCGAAAAAAACCATTTGGAGATTTATCAACCCATGAGTTTGATAAAAACCAACATTCTGAAAAGTAAAGAGGAAAGGCGCAAATATAGAAATGCACCCAACTTCTCCCCTGCCGGACAAAGTACTCAGCTTATTGTTGGTGCAAGTCCCGAAACCGATCAACAAATATTAAGCTTATCAACTAATCTTTACAACGAACAAAAATTGAAGCGCGTCTATTTTTCGGGGTACCTTCCAGTTAACGAATACGATCAGCGATTGCCAGCCTTAAAAACGCCACCGTTAGTGAGTTAAAACGGATTGTATCAAAGCGATTGGCTCTTGAGTTTCTATAAATTTACTGCAAAAGAAATTGTTTACTACTATCATCCTTTTCTCGATTTAGAAATTGACCCTAAACTGGCTTATGCATTACGCAATTATCATTTATACCCTATTAATGTCAATACTGCCGATTATGAAATGATTCTGCGAATTCCTGGCATTGGAGTTCAATCGGCACAGCGTATAGTTCAAGCTCGTCGGTTTAATAAACTCACCAGTTCACATTTGAAAAAAATTGGCGTAGTAATGAAACGTGCACAATACTTTATTACCAACAATGAATTGCCTGCTGCCATTCACGATCTTCCCGCTGAAACGCTTCGCAATCAAATTATTGCGGGTGATGTTAAAAAGAAGAAAGTTCCAGACACACAATTAAAACTATTCGATTTCACCAACACTACTAAAGCATTAGCAGAAATAAACCGAACCAAGTTTTTAACGCAGTAATACCAAAAGAACACTAAAATGATTTTTTTATACGACGGTAGTTTCGAAGGTTTTTTAAGTGTGATTTTTGAATGTTATTCCAAAAAAATTACACCACTAGATATATGTTCCCTTGATAATTTTCAGGAAGTAATGTTTGCCGAAAAAATATTTGTCCCAACAAACACTGAACACTCAAACAGAGTTTGGAAAGGTTGGCAAAAGAAAATGAGTAAGGATTTAAACCAATTGCCCTTTTTAGCCTTTCTTTCGGCACAATTAGGAATTGAAATGAACCTGTTTCATTTTGCCCGCCTGGCCTTTGCCTCAACAATTCCAATTGAAGGCAATTACAGCGATTTCAGTATCCTTGAGGTTCGAAGAGCTTCGCGAAGAGTTACGCAGGAAGCCATGCGAATGCTGCAATTTGTAAGGTTTCAGCAAACCAAAGACAACATTTACTTTTCAGGAATTCGCCCCAGATACGATGTAATGCCCATGACACTTAAACATTTTAAAGACCGTTTTGCTGATCAACATTGGTTGGTATACGATTTAAAACGAGACTACGGTTTTTATTACAACCTTAAAACAGTAGACGAAGTTACTCTTGGAGATAAAGCATTCAACACACAAAATGGTAAAGTACCACTTGACATACTTCAAGACGACGAAGCAAAATACCAAAGCATGTGGAACAACTATTGCCAAAACATTACCATACGCGAACGCTTGAACTTGAAACTTCAAAAGCAACATATGCCAAAAAGATATTGGCAGTTTTTACCGGAAAAGAGTATAATAAAATAATATCTCTTTTTTGTAATGACTCCATCGCATTGCATACCTATTAAACAAAAATCATGGAACTAAATTCTATACTCATTGTAATAGGCTTTATAGCATTATTAGCAATTGAAGCATTTTTAGAGGTTACCATCGTATCATTTATTGGTGCTCTTGCTCGCAAAATCTTTATAGGTAAAGCCAAAACGTTTAAAGAAATTTATTCGAGCAATGTAAAATTAAATGGAATTATAGGCATACTTATACTAGTCGTTGTGTTTGTACTTGTATTTGGAACATTTGCAATTATCAATAACTAAGAACAGAGTTGGAATAGATTTTTTAATGCTAGCTTTGCAACTTTAGATTTGAATTGTGAATGTTGTATAAATCCCTTTGTTTTGGAAAAATTTGAAATGATTGCCACAACCCTTTTTGGGTTAGAAGAAATAGTTGCTAAAGAACTAAAAACGATAGGAGCCACTAAAATTGTACCTCTTAATCGTGCCGTTCGGTTTTTTGGCGATCAAAGAATACTATACAAAGCCAACTTGCATTTGCGAACAGCCTTAAAGGTGTTAAAACCCTTGGAGCAATTTATGATTCGTGACGATAGAGATCTCTATAAAAAAATGCAGCGCATTGACTGGGAACTTTACCTATCAAAAACTGGAACGTTAGCGATTGAAGCAACCGTAAACGGCGACTACTTCACTCATGCACAATACGTAGCGTTGAAATCGAAAGACGCAATTGTTGATCAGTTCCGTGAGAATTGGGGAATGCGCCCTTCCGTTGATTTAGACGATCCCGATTTACGAATTAACATTCACATTTCAGACCGTACATGTTCCGTTTCACTCGACAGTTCCAGCTCTTCTCTTGGAAAAAGAGGATACCGCCAAGCTCAGGTATTGGCTCCCATGAGCGAAGTTTTGGCCGCTGGTATTATCGCTTTATCGGATTGGGATAAGAAAACTGACTTATTAGATCCAATGTGCGGCTCAGGAACCTTTGCAATAGAAGCAGCAATGCTAGCTTGTAACATGGCCCCCGGACGCCTTCGCAAGTTTGGATTTGAACATTGGAAAAATTTTGATGCCGATTTATTAAAGGCAGTTAAAGCTGAGGCTGAAGCACAAATTCAAGAACCAAAATGCAAGATTTTCGGAAGCGATATTGATTTAAGAGCCATTGATATTTCAACCAGCAATGCTGAAAATGCGCAAGTAGAACAATACATCGAATTTAAACAGCTTGACTTCACTAAAACCGAAGAGCATTTCAAAAACGGAATAATACTAATGAATCCGCCCTACGGAGAACGCTTGAAGGAAGATGATGAGATTATTCCTTTTTACCAGGAAATTGGTACGCACATGAAACATCATTGCGAAGGTTGTGATGCATGGATTATTAGCAGTAACCTACGTGCACTTAAATTTGTAGGTTTACGTCCTTCACGCAAAATACGTTTATTTAACGGCCCGCTTGATTGCAGACTTCACAAATTTGAATTGTTTAAAGGCAAAAAAGCCGAACGCGTCAAGATAGAAAACATTGTATAATTGAATAGCAACAGCTCTTCGGGATTTAACTGCATTGATCTTCAATTGTAGTCCCGAAGCAAACTCGTACCATTAGGAGAATGCTTGTCATTCCGACGCTAGGAGAGATCCCTTCGCAATAGCGTCAGTTATAATATTCATTAAGAAAATCCCAAATTACTGCTTATCGAAACGGATTTCTCGTCGCTACGCTTTCCTCGAATCAATACAACCAAAATCAGTCTGAAACCAATATCATTTCTACCCTTATGGTTTAAAACACTCTTGCCACCTTACAGACAAAGAGTTACAAATTCACGCCATTAGGAATTTTAACAGAAATAAAGTTTACAAATTGTCTGCTTTGTTATTATTTGGTTGTTAGTATTCAGATAAAACAGATATTTCCGACTTCATAAAAAGTCAACAAAACTAAAAACATAAAGCTTGGATATTTCATGTCTTTGAGTTTTTTAGTTTGTTAAGGCAGCTAAAATAGGCCAGCCTGAACTTAACTAAACCACTATGCATTGAAAATACATAGGTTTAAAAGATGAATGAAATTCATGAAAATATGGAGTTTTGATATTAGACACTAGACTTTAGATTAAAAAAAATGGTCTAATATCTATTAATCATTGATTCAATAGTTATAGAAACTAAAGTAACTGCAATAAATTGAAAATCGCTGAAAGCAAATTGCAGGGTTTAACCAGTAACTAGATATTAAACCCATAACATCTTCCAGCTCAATTTATACTTGCTTATCTGAAAGTCTGCGTTTTAACTCTCCATTAAATTTACTAGCTATTTTTAATTGCTTTTTTAATTATTTTTTTGTTAAATTACTTAAAACTAACAAAATTTACCCCCTTGCTTTTTCAAGTATTATTCACTGATAATCAAACTGTTAAAAATAAAGCATTCTAAATAATTAAAACGACATAAAATGAAATATTTTAGTATTCTATTCAACCTTGCCCTGATCATTTTGCTGGTTTCTGGCTGCAAAAAAGATAACGACATTAGTAAAGAAGAAACCATTCAGGTTTCCGGAATCGAGTTCATCCCCAACGTTTTCCTTGACAATGAGGAAGTTGTTGGAATTGATGCAGATATTGCTGCTGAGGCCATGCAAAATGCAGGTATCGATATGGAATTGAGTATGGCC
>JAQIBQ010000235.1 GCA_027859005.1 Prolixibacteraceae bacterium
CGATGTTAACGTAAGTTATCAGCCACTTCCATCTGTCGAAGGACTTGAATCATTACAATATGTTATTTGAGATATGGGCGAGCCTCAAGATTGCGATTCAGCTTGGGTGTACGTCAATGTTCATGAAAACGTATGCATCTCTGCACATTGGGACGATACCCTTACCTATGTTCACGAAGAAGTTGTTATTGAAGTGTTGAATAACGATTTCGATTACGAAGAGGAACTAGACTCAACAACATTGTCTGTTGTTTCCTTACTCGAATTTGATGGACCATACCATGGTGAGACTTTTGTAAACAATGATGGAACCATTACCTATGTTCCTGATAGTTTGTTTGCAGGTATCGATTCGTTCATATATCGAATTTGTGACTTTGGATATCCTAGTTGTTGCGATACTGCAGTAGTTTATGTTGCTGTAATCGATAACAATATGCCAATTGTAGCAAGTACAGATAGAGTATTGGTATTGCAAAATAATGAATTCGATATTCCAATTCTTAATAACGATTACGACACAGATGGGCTAATAGATACAACTAGCATTACTATTTTAAATCCACCTATAAATGGCGATGCAACGATTGATTATGAAGCTGGGATAATTTCTTACAATCCTGAAGATGGATTTAATGGATTAGACTCAATAATTTACAGTATATGCGATAATGGGCCAATTGTAAGTTGTGATACGGCGGTGGTATACATCACCGTTACAGCAAACTTACCTCCAGTTGCATTAAACGATACCATTGATGCTTACTGGGGAATTAACGAACCATATGTAATTTCAATCAACGATTACGATCCTGAAGTATTACTTGATTCGGTTTCAATTGAAATAATAACGCTTCCCGAATCTGGAGGAATTAGTATTGATCCTGAAACTGGTATTGTAAGCTACATGCCTGATTACTGTTCAACAATTACCGATTCATTCACTTATGTGATTTACGATATACAAGGCAATGTATCGAACATTGCAACGGTTTTGATAAACATCAATATTGACCCTGAAGGCGATTACGACCTCGATGGCGTTTTGGATATTGTTGAAGACCTTAATGGGAACGGTAATCCATGTGATGATGATACCGATGGTGATAACAAACCTAATTTTAACGATACGGACGATGACGGCGATAGTGTTCTCACTGCCGATGAAGACTTTGAAACACCTGATGGAGATCCAACGAATGAAGATACCGATGGCGACGGAATTCCAAACTATTTGGACAATAACGACGATGGTGACTGTCAGCTTACTATTGATGAAGATCACAACCAAGATGGTAATGTACTAAATGACGACATAGACAATGATGGACGTCCTGATTACTTAGAAGAGGATGATGATAACGATGGTATTTTAAGTTGTGATGAAATGGGTGACCTTGATGGAAATGGTATTCCTGATAAAGAAGAAATTTGGAATGCAAAAACTTTAGATGATTACGAAACAATTGATATTGATGAGGTACTTGTTATCGATGTTCTAAGTAACGATTCAACGCAAATGAACGGTTCAACAATTTTAATAATTGATGAACCAAACCATGGATTTGTTGATATTAACGACGATTGGACCATCACATATACACCCGATTTGAATTTCATTGGACTTGATACTTTTGTTTATGAAGTATGTGATTATCAGTGGCATTGTGATACAGCAATCGTAATTATTAATGTAGAAGATTTGGTAGTACTACCCGATTTATTTACACCTAACAACGATGGACAAAACGACTTTTATCGAATTAAGGGCTTGTACAGGCATCCGGGGAGTACATTTATTGTATTCAACCGCTGGGGTAATAAGGTGTATGAAAGCAACGACTATCAACAAGATTGGGATGGTACTTCAAATGTAAGTACGGCAGTGGGTGATAAAGTGCTTCCTGTGGGGGTTTACTATTGTATTTTAGAATATGGGAATGGAAGGGACAAAGCAAAAGCAGTATTCCTAAAGAAATAATTAACAAGAATTGATGAAGCAGAAACTGCTTAGACATATTATTATTACCGCATTGCTATTTATTGGTATAAGTAGTTTTGGACAGCAGGAGCCTATGTTCACGCAATACATGAACAACCCTCAGCTGATTAATCCAGCCTATGCCGGTAGTTTAGGTAATATAAACATCGATGGAATTTTCCGTAAGCAGTGGATGGGAACTGGTGTCGAGTGGGCCCCAACTACTACATCACTGTCTGTTAACGCTCCCTTTATGGATTACAGAGTTGGAATTGGTTTGAATTTCATGATCGACGATATAGGTCCTTTAGATCAGATCTCAATTTTTACCGATTATGCCTATCATTTAGAGTTCGATAATGGATCAAAACTTTCGCTTGGTTTAAAAGGTGGTTTCTATTCCTATCAGGAAGATTTAGCAAACCTTTCAACATTCGAATATGATGAATGGCTTTATGATGGTAATTCGATTACCAATAAGTTCTTCCTAAATTTTGGAGTAGGAGCTTACTATTATTCAGAAAAATACTTTGTGGGGCTTTCGTTTCCCAAATTGGTCAGAAACAGTTTAAGTGAAGCTTATGATACCTATGAAGTTCTAGGGTCTGAAGAGCGACATATGTATTTAACCGCAGGGCTAGTGTTTGATATATCGCCCCTCTTGAAATTTAAACCAACTGCTATGTTACGTAGAGTTAATGGCGCTCCTTATTCTACAGAATTAACAGCAACAGTAATTTTTGTAGATCAAGTTTGGTTTGGTCTTATGTATCGCTTTGGCGACGCTTTGGCTGCCCATGTTAAATTTCAAATTGATGAAAATTTGCACATTGGATATTCATATGATTTAACCACCACTGAATTAAAACCGTATAACTCAGGAACACACGAAATATTTTTTAGTTATACCATTAAGAAAAAAGGCAAACGAATATTATCTCCTCGTTATTTTTAAAACTTAAACAAAAAATGAAAAAATTATTTGTTCTTATATTTATTGCATTTTTCGCACTACAGGGAAGTGCACAAAGTATTGCACTTTCAAAAGCAAATCAATTGTACGATTTGTATGCATATAGCGAAGCAGTAGAAAGCTACGAGAAACTATTGAAAAGAAGCCCTAATAACGAATTCTTAATCCAAAGAGTTGGTTATTGCTATCTTAAAATGGGTCAATACAAACAAGCACTTAATTATTACGAACGCATAGTACAAGGAAAACGCGTAAGGTATGAAGATGAATATCAATACGGAATGTTGTTGTTAACCGATGGTCAGTTTGATAAAGCAATTGCCCAGTTCAAGAAATGTATGAAATTGAATGAAACAGATGTTCGGCCACAAGATCAGATTAATCGTGTTGAAAATTTCGATAAATTAAACCTTTTGCATTTAGTCGACACAATAATTTGTGAACCTTTTAATACACGTTTTGCGGATATGAGTCCTGCTTTTTTTAAAGATAGTATTGCATATGTTTCAGCAAGGGACTCATCGGGAAGAAATACTTATTCGTGGAATAACCAACCTTTTCTCGATATTTTTCAATTCGGATTTGATAAAAAAGGAAATCCTGAAATTCAGAAAATACCCGGGATAAACACAAAATATCACGAAGGTCCATTAGTATTTACCAATAACGATGAAACCGTTTGGTTTACACGTAATAATCAGAAATTTTCTGGCGCTGCTGGAGAACAAATTAATAACCTTCGAATTTATAGTTCTAATTGGAACGGAAAAAAGTGGAAAGGAAGTAATGAGTTTGAATATAATAACGACGAATACTCTGTAGGACACCCTGCTTTTTCTGTCGATGGACAAACAATGTATTTTGCTTCTAACATGGATTCAACCTATGGTGCAACCGATTTGTTTAAGGTTACTAAAGTTGAAAAAGAAAACAAGAAAGGCAAAGTAGAAGTAAGTTGGTCGGAACCCGTAAACATGGGACCACAATTTAATACGGTAGGAAAAGAAATGTTCCCATTTGTTGATTCTCATGGAATATTGTTTTTTGCATCCGATGGATTTGCAGGTTTTGGTGGTCTCGATATTTTTGCCGCTTTTCCTGTGGCCGATAGTTTCAACGTAATTAATTTAGGACAACCAATTAATAGTACTTACGACGATTTTGGTTTTATTGTTACCAACAATTTAAGTGATGGTTACTTCACTTCAAATAGACCAGGAGGAGTTGGTAGCGACGATATTTATTCATTTCATATCGGCCTTCAGCATCTTATGCTTAATGTCAAATCATTACGAACCAAACAGCCAATAGTAAACACAACTATTAATTATACTATTGACGGGAGTACAAAAGAATACGGTAAAACTGATGCGAATGGTGTGTTATGGATCGATGTCGATTTTCAAAAAAATTATTATTTTGAAGCTTTGAATCCTACCTATATAAGTAATACAGATTCGCTTCAGGCCTACGAAATATTTAAAATTTCTGATCATAAAAAGACAATCTTTCTCGATAATAAATCGCAACTACAAGTGTTGGTTTTAAACGAAGAAAATAACGATCCCTTAGCAGGAGTTGAAGTAATTCTAAAATTAGAAAATGGGAACGAAATAAATCTAATCACTGATGCCTCTGGTAAAGTAATTCAAAGCTTAAATGAACCCGGTTTAATTGAAATCGAGTTTCACAAAGAAAACTATGTGACGAATCAAGCCAGTGTAGATATCGATGAAATTGGTGCAGGAAACTTTAGTAATACAACTCGGTTAACGCCAATTTATACAGGTAAAACAATTACCATTGAAAATTTATATTACGATGTAAATTCATCTTTAATTAGAGCAGATGCAGCGCTTGTGCTCGATGAATTACTTCCACTTTTAGTTGAATTTCCTGATATGAAAATTGAACTAAGTTCTCACACCGATTGCCGTGCAAAATCAAATTACAACCAGTGGCTCTCTCAAAAAAGAGCAGAGTCGGCTGTACAGTATTTGATTTCTAAAGGGATAGATAAGTCTCGAATGATAGCAGTTGGATACGGCGAAAGTAAATTACTGAACCATTGTGCCGATGGCGTTGATTGTTCTGAAGAAGAGCACCAACAAAACCGTCGGACCGAATTTAAAATTTTGGAATTTTAGAAAACAAATGTTTTTCCTCAAAATATTGAACATATGTTTTCCTCTTATTGATATAGTAATTATTTAGTTCCTCTCTATTTTAAATAATTATTTGTTTTCCTCTATTAAAAAT
>JAQIBQ010000246.1 GCA_027859005.1 Prolixibacteraceae bacterium
AAGGAATTAATCGAGCAAATCCATAACTAACAATTCCAAAAATTAATAATAAAAGTAGTCGACTTATCCATGTTAAGCGGTAGCATTCAGTTCTCTTAATAAATAAATCTTTTTTCATATTTCTAAACATACTTATTCGTTAGGTTGAAAATACAAATAATCTTGAAATTGGATTGAATTATAGCATGTTGTTTCGTAAATTGATTCAATATAAAAAATAAAATATGCGGATTGGGATAGAGGGACAACGACTTTTCAGAAATAAAAAACACGGTATGGACATGGTTGCTTTGGAGTTGATTAAAAATCTTCAAAGTATCGACAGTAAAAATGAATACATCATTTTTGTAAAGCCCGATGAAGATAAGTGCATACCCAAAGCAACTAATTTTAAAGTTGTAGAACTTAAGGGAGGACCATATCCCACTTGGGAACAGTTTGCTTTACCCAAAGCAGCTTTGGACGAAGGTTGCGATATTCTACATTGTACAAGTAACACTGGGCCTGTACGATCAAAAGTACCAATGATTACCATTGTTCACGACATGATTTACATGGAAAGCATTAGCCTTTTGAATAAAGGGGGGAGTTGGTACCAGAAATTTGGGAATATGTATCGTCGGTGGGTTGTTCCGAAGGTGATTAAGCGAAGCAAACGTATTACAACCGTTTCGAATTATGAAAAGGATAGAATGAAAAATTTCTTTGGTCTTTCTGATCATAAATTAAGAACGGTTTACAATGGAGTAGGCCAGCACTTTATGAAAATTGAGAATGATTCTGTACTTCTAAAAGCAAAATCTGACTATAAACTACCTGATCATTTTTTCTTTTTTTTAGGCAATACCGATCCTAAAAAGAATACACCAAATGTATTAAAAGCATTTGCCGATTTTAATGCTCAAAGCAATTTGAGATATAAACTAGTAATGCTCGATTACGATGAAACTGCCCTGCAAAAGGTATTAAAAGATATTGGACATCCTGAAGTAAGAGCCGATATTCATTTAACGGGTTATGTTGTTAACACCGATCTACCTGCCATAATTAATCAATGTGCTATTTTCTTATACCCATCAATGCGCGAAAGTTTTGGAATACCAATATTGGAAGGTATGGCCTGTGGCGTTCCTGTAATAACATCTAATACATCATCGATGCCAGAAATAGCAGCTGATGCAGCACATATAGTCAATCCTAATAATTCTTCCGAAATTACAGAAGGAATGATAAGGATAATGAACGATGCCAGTTATCGAGATGAGCTTTGCCAAAAAGGAATTGAACGTGCAAAGGTGTTTTCATGGAAAGCAATGGCTGAAAATTATTTGAAATTATACGAAGAAATTTATGCCGAATTATAAGCTGTATTTAAATGATTGAAAATAGAGACATTATTGTGGTTGGGATACAACCATGGGATATTGAAATTGGAAGCAATTGTAAAAATATTGCTACAGAAATGGCACGTAAAAACAGGGTTCTATATGTGAATTCACCCCTCGATAGAATTTCGCGTTTTAAAGAGCGAAGTAAGGAAAGGATTAAAAAAAGATTGCGTGTTAAAAGTGGAGTAGATAGTGACTTGGTTAAGCTTGATAATAATTTGTGGAATTTATATCCAAAAAGCATGATCGAATCAATTAATTGGATTAAATCTCCAAGTCTATTCAACGCTGTAAATAAAAGGAATGCATCTAAATTCAGTAAAAACATAATTGATGCAGCACACCGTTTAGGCTTCAAAGACTTTATTCTTTTTAACGATAGTTCAATGTTTTTGGGTTTACATTTGAAAGAGTTTTTGCAACCTAAACTATACGTTTATTACATGCGCGATTATCTCACCAAAAATCCGTATTGGCGCAAACATGGTGTTCGTATAGAACCTAAGTTAATTGAAAGAGCAGATGTAGTGGTTAATAATTCAGTTTTATATGCTGAATATGGTGCTCAGTTTAATCCTCATAGCTACATGGTTGGTCAAGGTTGTGATACCAGTTTGTTCAACGATTTGGAACGGAAAGTTGAACTTGCTGATGATATGGAAACCATAGCAAAACCAATAATCGGATACGTTGGCTTCTTATCTAGCCGACGATTGGATATTGCATTGTTAGAGCATATGGCTAAAGAGAGGCCACAATGGTCAGTTGTTCTTGTTGGTCCCGAAGACGATCAGTTTAAGGCATCAAAATTACACGCTTTTAAGAATGTGTATTTTTTAGGAAGTCGTGACTCATCAGAGCTGCCAGATTATATTAAAGGTTTTGATGTGGCAATGAATCCACAATTAATAAACGATGCAACTATTGGAAATTATCCACGCAAAATTGATGAATATTTGGCAATGGGAAAACCCACTTTAGCAACAGCAACTAAAGCTATGGAATACTTTAAAAATTACACTTATTTAGGAAAAACGAAGGAAGAATATATAGAATTAATAGAGAAGGCATTAGCGGACGATTCTCTTGAACTTCAAACAAAACGAAGGGAATATGGAACGAGTCATAGTTGGGAAAACAATGTGAACGAAATATATAAATACATTGAGCAGGTTGCGAATGAGAAAAACATTAAACTATAAATAATGGGTATAGTAACTAAAATAAAAGCAAATCCAAAACTGAAATCCTTTGTGCTTTGGACCATTGCTCCTCGTAGAAATCCACGTCCTCGCTTATGGGTGCGTTGGTTTTTGAATCCGTTGAAACACAAAAAAGGAAAAGGATCAAAGATCAGGCGAAGGAGCCGTATTGATGTTTTTCCCTGGAACAGATTTGAAATTGGAGCACTAACCACTATCGAAGATTTCTGTGTTGTAAACAATGGTTCGGGAGCAATACTACTTGGCGATAGGGTGCGTGTAGGAATAGGATCGGTAATTATTGGACCCGTTACGATGGGGAACGGATCTGGTTTAGGACAGCATGTTTTTGTCGCTGGTTTTAATCATGGTTTTTCCGATGGAACTAAAAATTCAAGTTTGCAGGCGCTTGATATAAGGCCAACAGTTATTGAAGACGAGGCGCATATTGGAGCCAACTCAGTTGTGGTAGCTGGAATTACAATTGGTAGAAGAAGTCAGGTAGGAGCGGGTAGTGTTGTTACTCGTGATGTTCCTCCTTTTAGTGTAGTAGTTGGTAATCCAGCAAAAGTGATCAAACAATATAATCACGAAACAGGTAATTGGGAAAAAGTATAAATTCAATAAAAATGAAATTATGAATGTTTGGGAAATTTTATTTTGGGTATTTCTGTTTATAATATTTTATTCCTATTTGGGATACGGAATCTTATTGTACTTTATTATTAAAATCAGAAGAGTATTGGGCATTCATAAACCCTTCTCGGGCAACAACGATTATGAACCAGAGGTAACACTTTTCGTTGCTGCGTATAATGAAAAAGATTATGTCCATCAAAAAGTTGCCAATTCATTTAGCCTTAATTATCCTCAGGATAAAGTGAAGCATTTATGGGTAACCGATGGATCCGATGATGGTACTCCAGATATTCTGAGAGGAATTGAAGGGGTTGATGTAGAGCATGAAGATGCCCGGAATGGTAAAATTGCTGCCATGAACCGAGGGATGCAATTTGTGAAAACGCCCATAGTCATATTTTCCGACGGTAATACCAATTTAGGAAAAGACTCCATCCAGGAAATTGTGAATCTCTTCAAAAATCCGAACGTTGGTTGTGTTTCCGGGGAAAAGCGTATTCATTCAAAAGATGCTGATGCAGCTGCTGGTGCTGGCGAAGGCTTATATTGGAAATACGAATCGACCCTAAAGAAATGGGATGCTGAATTGTATTCCGTAGTTGGTGCAGCTGGTGAACTTTTTGCCATAAGAACTGAACTTTGGCAAGAGGTTGAGAAAGATACTTTACTCGACGATTTCATCATCTCATTGCGCGTAGCAATGGCAGGCAAGACCATTCAATACAACCCAAATGCATATGCTATCGAAACGGCTTCTGCCAATGTAAAAGAAGAATTAAAACGCAAGATTAGGATATCGGCAGGAGGTATTCAGTCAGTGGTACGTTTGAGTCCGTTATTAAATATTTTCAAATATGGAACATTATCATTTCAATATATATCACATCGTGTATTGCGGTGGACTTTAACACCTTTGTTACTTTTGTTAATTATTCCTCTTAATATTGTTTTAGCCTTACAAAGTGGTTTTTTAACCCTTAATCTTTACAGCATATTGTTGGCAGGGCAAATGGTTTTTTATATTGCAGCACTTTTGGGTTGGTTTCTGGAGAATCGACAAATTAAAGTGAAAGTATTATTTGTTCCCTACTATTTCTTCATAATGAACCTTTCTGTTTACTTAGGGTTTAGAAGATATTTAAAAGGAAATCAATCGGTGAAATGGGAGCGTGCTAAACGAGGTTGATCCGGTATTTCATAGTTAATATAGGAGGATTTATGAAATGGATTCTTGTTTTGATTGTATCATTTTTTTCGATTCAAGGCACTTTTGCACATAATTTTGAAGTATCAATTGGCGATCCAAGTTATATTGAGCCTTCATTTTTTAACCAAGAGCCAGGGGGGAATGATACTATTTTTATCAATCCGAATAGAAAAAAGGGAATTATCTTTTATGGATTTGCTGGTACAGCCAATCAGCCATTGGTTATCATGAATGGTAATGGCTTGGTATCAATAAATGACCAAGAGGCATGGTCGGGAATTCAGTTGAAGAATTGTAAGCATATAAAACTGAGTGGAGCTGGATCAAAGTTGTATCGATATGGTTTAAAATTGGCAGGCTCGTATTCTGGAGTTAATGTAACCCAACAAAGTTCAAATATTGAAATTGAATTCATTGAAATTGATCATGAAGGTTTTGCTGGTATTCAGGTGAAAGACGATTATGGAGGGAATCCACCATTCCCTTTTCCCACATTCAAAGAACTAGTTATTCACGATTGTTTTATTCAAAATGTTTCAGAGGGAATGTATCTTGGAGAGACAAAGTCTCCTGGGTTGGAATTCAGTTATGTAAAGGTTTTTAATAACATTATTCGAAATACAAAACGTGAAGGAATTCAACTGGCAAATATGACCGAGGATGTTGAGGTGTATAACAACTACATTAGTAACAGCGGAAGAGACTTACTTTCAGGCCATGGGAATTGTATTCAAATAGGGGATAATACTGTTGCTGCAGTATTTAACAATGTGCTAGAAGGGGCTGCAGAATTTGGAGTTATTGTTTTTGGTATAGGGCACATTAATATTTACAATAATTATATCTCAAATACGAATGGTATTTTTATTGACAACCGAATTTTTTCCGATTTACTTGCTAAAATAGAAATCAATAATAATTTTTTTAGAGAATTGAAATTGGAACAAGTTGTTTTAAACTACAATGAGATTAATGATTTGTATTGTTCTCAAAATATATATGAGGGTGATATTCCATTTTATCATTCTCTTTGTTCCAATTGTTCAAACAACTTTCTTTCTAACAATACTTCCCAAACTGTTCCTTCTTTTAATACACTTGATTTGACTGATGGAATATTTATTGCGAATGAAAATAACGATAATAACTATCTAGAAATGGGGCCAAATGCGACGATAAATTATTTATTTAACTCTTGGCCTGAATTTAAAAATCTAAAGAATGTATTTGTAAATAAAGGCGAAAAAATTATACATGCAGTTGAAGCAGAAGTGCATGATGGTGATCTACTAAGCTTCCGATTTAAGAACTTACCCGATTTTGTTTCAATCAATGAAATACAAAATGGATTAATTCATTTAGAAGTTGATGCAACAAATCAGCAAGTTCAAATTTACAATGCAGAAGTAACTGTAATTGAAGAAAGTCATAAAG
>JAQIBQ010000284.1 GCA_027859005.1 Prolixibacteraceae bacterium
ATTTTTAAGTTGGGGAAAACCTGTGTAAAATGTAATCCGTTAGCCAATTCAATTTCATTTGAATTAATTAACAGTGCTTTTGATGGATCGAGCTTAAATCCTTTGATATAATATTCGCAGACATAACTGTAAAAACTGTTTTTTTGATTCGGATCGATGGGGTAAAACTCGTCAATCTGTACAAAGTGTAGTCCATTTAAATTTGGTTTTACATCCAAAAACAATCCATTTTCCTCACGAATTGACTTTGAGCTTTCCCAATTATTCAGAAAATATTGTGTCCATTTGATGAAATGTTCTGGTGTTTTTCCTGTAGGCAAACTGATTACACCTGTAGGATTCTCTGCTACCCACTCCAAAAAACGTAAGGAAGTTATCAATCCTAATGTAGGGAAATTGGGTACAATAAGGTAGGGGATTTTAGTAGTCGCAGCTTCCCTTTCAGAACTGTTTGAGAAGTGATTTTCGATTTGGCTTCGATATGTATTTTTCATTTCACCCAATTTTAAAAGATAAAAAAGATTGAAGTAAGTTTTCTGATTTTATCGAAAAATTAATGTTTCAAAATCAATTCTGTCCTAAATAATATTGGCGCTTCGCCCAAACCTGACTTCCTTTTTTCTTGTATAGCTATCATAACAGGAAACTTATGTTGCACCTAATATTTATTTAGGACGCTATTATTACAAAATTGATTTGATTTTTTAAGATAATTGTACGTTGTAAGAGGCTATTGCTATAGCCTTCAACTTCAAGATGTGTTATGTTATACCAATTTTTTTTCATCGAAATGAATTTACGATAAATTGTAATTGGAAACCAAAAAAAAAGGTTATAAAGGATCATCTTCAACAATGGCATAATGGTAATTATCTTTCCACTCGCCTCGGATGGGTAAAATTTTTCTACGCAATCCTTCTCGAGTCATGCCTAGTTTTTCAAGAACTTTTATCGATTTGGTATTTTGAGTTTGAACACCAGCTTCAATTTTATGAAGTTTTAATACTTCAAAGCCAAATTTGATTATACATAATCCAACTTCAGTAGCAAAACCATTTCCCCAATGTTTTGGATGTATGTTGTAGTAGATTTCACCCAGTTTAAATCGGTTGTTTGAAACATTAAGGCCTACAACTCCAATTTTTTCATTTGATATTTTTTCAGTAAGAATCCAATTGTAACTTCCTCTTGGATTTACACTTTGGGCATCGATTAATTTATTTAGATGAGTTTTTGTTTGTGTTCTATTTTCAGGTATTCCAAGGGTATTAAATTCATCAACTTCGGGACAAGAATTGATTTCGTGCAGAAATAATAAATCGTCAATTGTAATTTCATTTAAGTTTAGTCTTTGTGAACTTAGTTGCATTTGATGTTTGTTTTTTGATGAAATTACAATGGATTAAAATGTTCGTGAGATATTAAATCCAAAACGGATATTACCATCCATCCACTTATCCGAAGTTTCAGAAATATATCCAGCAGCATATATGGCCGATGTATTGGTGAAAAATAGTTGGAATACATGTCCTCCCGTTTCTAAATCGACACCAATTGATAGTGGGGTTGTGGTATTGCTCGCTTCAATTTCGTTCAGCATGTGATGGTATTCAAAAGTAAGTGCTATCCAATTCGAAACTTTAAACCTACCACCTGCACCAATTGCTAAAATATCGTTTGGAAAGAGTGCAGTTTGCACTAAATTCCGATGGATATAAGTTGGCATCAATTGCACCGAGATGTTGCTGTTGAATTTTCTTGCAATTAATAATTGTGCAGAATAACTCATTCGGTGAGCAAATAAATAATCTCTGTTGCTATCGGGCCACTTAGCCGAACTTATATTTGTTTCACCAATTATTGAAACTGTAACAGGAATTTCTTTTGCACCTTTACTTTGTTGAAGAAGAGCGTATTTTGCAAAAAAATCGTAATTTCTTTTGTAGGTGCTTCGGCCAAAACCCAAAGAGAATTTATCGTTGATTCCGTATTCGAAGCCAAAACGAACCGTTGCATTGTCGAGGCCAAATAAATCTGAAAAGCCAGAGTTTAAATAAGCAAATCGGTGTGATATTAAGAAGATTAGTTCATCAGTTTTTGGTGTTTTAGTGGTGTGCGAATTAATCAGTTGTACCGATTTAAATGTAGCACTAATAGGAATCGTTTTTTCTTCAACACCAATTGTATTGTCTAATAAATCTTCCAAACTTTGAGCTTGGGATCCTAATGCCAAAAATGCGAGTAGTGCAAGAATTGTTATTCTTTTCATGTTTATTTTTTATTGAATTCTTGTAAATCGAAATTTAAAGTTATTTCAATTTTCTTGGCAATTTTATTTCTTACGACTTTTGGTATTTTGATATCGTAATCTTCGGTTAATATTTCAAATTTTGACGTTGCTTTAAATGAATTATTTTTTTTCACGAAATACCAATTTATTGAAACATTATTACTTACATTATGAAGGTTTAAATCGCCTTCAAGTAGAACGCTTTGTTT
>JAQIBQ010000286.1 GCA_027859005.1 Prolixibacteraceae bacterium
TTCTCTATTTCGAGAAAATGAAGTGTAATAAATTATTGAGATATTTGTGATTCTTTGGTAACCAACATTTCTTGCAAGGCTTTGTTGAAAATTTCAACACCCTTTTGATTCATATGAAATTCATCGTAGAAATGAAGTGAATCGTTTAATTCAAGCAGCTCATTATAATTGTAGTAATTTCTATAGGAATGCATTAAACGATCAAACGAGACATTGTTGGTCTGTGATTTAAAAAATACTTGTGGAGTAGGTGTTTGAATTAAAAGATATTGAATCCCTCTTTCTTGAATTAATTTTAATGAACCTTCGAAGGCCTTAATTTGAGAATGGTTAAACTGCCAGGTATTGTTCTCAAAATCGTGAGGGGAAAAATAACTAATTTCTTTTTCGACATAACCTCCTTTAATGTAGGTGTCGTTTCCTTTCTGAGTTTTCTCTTTAAAGTGCTTATTCAAGCCGAATATTTGTCGATATGCTACATAAATAAATGTATTAAGTAGCTTAAAGTTTTGTTGTTTTACGGCTAAAACCAACATCGAAAAATTAACATTATCATTGGCAATAAGGTCAAGGCTCGACTCAACACCATCAACCGAAAAGACTTCGGGATAAACGACAACTATAATTTTATCGGGGTTTAATTGATCGATGTATCGTTTTAACAAAAGCTCCGACTGTAATGGCGTTTGATTACTGGAACCCAAATTGAACGACGAAAAACCTGCTTCTTGTAAAATTCGTGTGTCAATACCCCTGTAAGCCTGAGATGCACCAATAATGAGTAAATCAATGTCCTCTGTATTCTTTAATTCCTGCATTCTCGAAAACATGTGACCATAGGAATTAACATTCCCAAGAGAATCAATCCCTGCCTCCTCTAATTCGTACCACACGTTTTTTTGTGTGAAAGACTCATAATCTATTTCAGTCCAAACGATGACTGCTAAAACATAAAATAGAAGCGAAAAAATCAGCAATCGAAACAAAAGGAAAAAGAACCTGGCCATAACGCTAAAATTTTAAATACATAAATGGAGTTTCGTTGGTAGGTGCAAACATTCCAATTAAAAAAAGGATGAATGCATAGAGTAAAAACCGTACATATCGGGGCAATTTTCGACCTCTATTCTCCAGTGCATAATTGTCCTTTCGGCCTTTCCATTCAAGTACCAAAAGAAACAATAAAATAAAAACCGTAACGTAAGCTTCACCCTCTAAAAACCTTTTTTCAAATAAAGTAGATTCATAAGATGAGGAACTGAAAATTCCAATGAAATAGTGAAAAGCATCTTTTATTTTTTCAACTCTGAAAATGACAAATGAGAGTGCTACCATCGTAAAAGTGAATAACATATTGGCTATCTCCTTGAAAGTTGGAAACAGTTTCTCTTTTGCTATTCTTTTTTTCTTATTCATTTTACCAGTTAAAATAAGTGGTATGAACAATATACCATGAACCAATCCAAATAGAGCAAAGGTCCAGCTAGCCCCGTGCCATAAACCTATGATGAAAAAATTAATGAGTATAGCGAGTATTAAACCGAATTTTCCAAAATCCCGAAATGAAATACTCAGGGGTGTAAATACATACTCGGTAAACCAGGAGGTTAGGGACATGTGCCACTTTCGCCAAAATTCAGCAATGTTCTGTGCAAAAAATGGGGATTCAAAATTTTTGGTCACCCTAAAGCCGAGTAACTGTCCTGTTCCAATAGCCATATCGGAATACCCCGAAAAATCGGCATACAATTGTATTGCAAAAAAGAAAGCTCCTAAAAGCAATGAACTTGAAGGAAGTTGGGCATAATTCTCAAATATTGGATCAGTAATAAGTGCCAAGTTATCTGCAATCACCATTTTTTTGAATAAACCCCAAAAAAATTGCTTCAAGCCATTAACGGCTAGTCTATTATTGAATACCCGCTTGGTCTCTATTTGAGGAATAAATGTACGTCCCTTATCAATTGGGCCCGACAAAATAGTTGGGAAAAAGCTTACATAATTGAAAAATACAAGCCAGTTTTTTGAGGCTTCAACTTTCCCTTTGTCTACATCAAAAAGGTAGCTCAAGGTTTTAAATGTAAAATAACTAATTCCTAAAGGGATGATTAGCTTCAATGTTTGGAGATTGACATTAAAACCTATTGCGCTAAAAGCATCGTTAAATGAAGCAATAAAAAAATTGAAATATTTAAACAAAAATAAACCACCAATTCCCTGAACCAAGCCAAGCCAAAGCAACAAACGTCTTTTTGTTTCATGTGTGGTTTTTTCAAGTTGAATTCCCAGGAAAAAATTAAAAATAGAAATGGCTATCAATAAGAACAGAAACCGCCAATCAGTCCAGGCATAAAAAAGGTAGCTACCACCTAACAGGATATAATTTTGCCAACTTAATTTCCTAGTCCCAAGCAACCAATAAATCAGTAAGAATAATCCAAAAAAGAGCACAAAAGTGACTGAATTAAAAATCATTGGTTCTTTTATTTATTGGGCGTTCATTTCAATATCACTTCCATTTATTTGTTTAGAAGAATGTGTGAGAAAATGAACTGTTTCAGCAACTTCCTGAACTGTTAAAAGTCTTTTCAGCGGATGATTTGCTTTCATTTGTTCCACTATTCTTTCATCAATTGAAGCGGTAAGTTCGGTTTCCATAAAAGAAGGAGAAACGGAATTTGAAACGATGTTAAATTTAGCATTTTCACTTGCCCAGGCTTTGGTCATTTGTTTAAGGTAAGCTTTATTCGCCATGTAAACCGATGATCCAATTGGTGCATTATTAATCAACCCTGAAGTTAAAATGGTAATGATTCGACCTTTTTTTCTTTTTCTAAAATAAGCAATAGCTGCTTGTGTGAGCTTAAGGGTTGGGATAAGGTTATTTTCAAAATCGGTCGCAAAATCTTCTGCCGGAATCTTGTGAAAATGGGACTTTAGAAAATCACCTGAATAGGCATTGTTTATTAATACATCCAACTGAAGCTGATCAATATTATTACTTATGGATCGAACCTGATGTGCATTTTTGAAATCACATTGAAGGGCAAAAGTATTGGAATATTTCGCTTCAATCTCATTCGCTTTTTGAACGGATGAGTTAAAAGTAAAGTAAACCATGTTATCACCATCACTTGCCAATAATTTGCAGATTGCAGCTCCCAGGCCAGAAGCGCCTCCTGTTACAAGTATATTCATTTTAGTATTCCTATTTGAAAATTACCTTTAGCCACAACATTTGATGCGCTGTTTATGAACTTGTATTTAAATTCGATTGCTTTAACTGATTCAAAAATACGAGTTATTTCGGCAGTTAAAACCAAATCATCGTTTAAGTAAACAGGTTTTTTAAATTCTATTTCCTGAGTATGAATGATTACATTTTTTTGGGGTAAACATTCACCAATGAAATAAGATAGAAATCCATTTAAAATATTTCCATGTATTACCCTTCCTTCAAATCCTTTTACAATTGAATATTGTTCCTGAGTATGAAGGGGGTTTTGGTCTTTAAACAAATCAATAAATCCTTCGTATACTTTGTTTGAAACGAGAAATGTTTGAGTAAATTTATCGCCCTCTTTCATGGTTTTTTATTTCATTTCGATGCAATCAACCATTTCACCTACATTTTTCCAACGTTGTATTTCTTTAGATGTGAACCTTATTTTAAAACTTTTCTCAATGTTCACAATGAGCATAATGTGTGAGAGAGAATCCCACTCGTCCACATCGTTTGCTGTTGTTTCCCTTGTTAAATCCAATTCATCCAAGTCAAGTACGTCTAAAAATATATCTTTCAATTTTGCTATTGTATTCATAGTTTATTGCTTATTTAATCAGCTTAGTTGTTTTTTTAAGAAAGCACCATACGAAATACTTACTTTTAGTTTTTCAGCCTTTTCCTTTGAAACATCTTCAGAAAGGAAGGACATTTGGGATTCAATGTTAAATCCTGCTAATTTAATAATATTCTGAATTTCCTTCACAGAATTGAAAAGGTAAATATGATCGATGGCTGGTGCATTGGTTGGAGTTGTTATAAATAAAGTACCATTATCAGTCAATAGGTCATTTACTTTTAACAATAAGTTGAGGGGTTGCTCCACGTGTTCCAAAACTTCGCCCATCACAATAAAATCAAACTTCGTTTCAGCATTAAAGTTGAAAACGTTCATATGATGATAGCGTACACGTTCATCACAATTAAATTTTTGGGCTAATTCAATTGACGTTTGACTTACATCAACAACTGAGAATTTGCATTCTGGATTTAAAACTTTTAATGCCTTTGACAAGTATAATCCATGGCCGGCACCAATTTCAAGGTAGTTTTTTTTGTTTTCTATAAAAGTAGGAAGAGACTTCGAGAAATGGGTAAAAAGTTCGTAATGATGTTTCCATAAAAATTGAGAAAGCACTAAACCATGCATATAATATTCTATCACATTAGGAGAACTATAAACCCGGTCATTTACTTCAGCAAAGGTAGTGCTAGAATATTTTCCAGAACGATAGAATTCAACCCGTTCAATAGTCATATCTGCAATCATTCCTAAATAACAATCAATGGCAAAATCTATTGTTCTATTTTGATGATCCAAAATTTGGACATATTTCTGGTAAAAAGAATTCGCCTCACGAAAATATTCATCATCGATCCAGTCGCTGTGTTTTTTGAGTTTTTTCGCATGAACCGGATTTAAACTTTCAATTTGGTCAATGATGTAGGCAGTATAATTCATCTTTATAAACGAGCTATATGGGTAATTTTATCACGGTATGATAAGGTATTCAGCAACCAGAAATTATGATGTGCCTTGAAACCAAGTTGATGGTAAAATTCTTTTACCATTTCATTTTTGGCTGTGGCAATGTATTCTCCTTTCAATTGAGTAAAACTGTTCAACTTTGCAAATTGAATCAGTTGATTTAAAACAAAGTTTTCCATTCCTCTTTTCAATACGCGGCAACTCATCAACCAAGTATCAATAAATAAAATACCATCGGTTTCTTTTTTCAAAATCACAACGCTGATTAAGCCGTTATCGCCGTATTTATCCTCTAAAGTAAAAGCGAAGGTATAGGTATGTTTTGCTTCAATAGTTTGACTTATTTCTGCATCGGTATATCGAATAGTTCTTAAATTAAATTGATTCGATCGCTGAGTAAGCTGAGCAACTCTTGGCGTATTGAAGGCATTAAACGATTCAACCGAAGAAATCATGTTTAAGGATTTCAGAAAATCATCTTCATTCGTATAACTATGTTGCACGGCAACTCTTTTGGCTTCTGTCTGATATTGTTTGGTACGATTTGCATCTTCGCCTGAAAAAGAAACAGTTTCAAATAAATTTAAGGGGTACAAATATTCCAAATAGTCAGCAGGATCTTCGGGCATTTCGGGCACACTAATTTCTGGAATATTTTCTCTAACCATATTCCGTTCGAAAGGATTATCGTCGATAAATACCATAGCGTCGAATCCAATGTTTAGTATCCTTTGAATTTTTCGAATGTTATCGGCTTTATTTTCCCAATTGGCAACAAAAACCGAAATGTCTTCCAAATGCAAAACCATATCGGGATGTTTTTCAAAGGGTTCTTTTGCAATCGCCTCGGTATTTTTACTGCAAACAGCAATAATTATCCCACGGTTTTTAAGCTTTTTAATCCAATACTGAAATTCTGTAAAAGCCTTTCCAATTCCCAAGCTTCCTATTTCAATATTCTCAATCCCATAGTCTCCAATAGCTCCTCCCCAAAGCGTATTGTCGAGGTCAAGCACAACACATTTTTTAAATCGCCCCTGCAAGCTACTAATTGTATCAATGGTTCGTGATGCAACAAGCGGAAGCACTTCCTGTCCCAATACCATTTCAGTGTTGATGTATATCGAAGCTTGAAAAAAATGAACCTTACCAAGCTGGTTTTGTATGGATGAAATATCACCGATGTAAAAGTTTGCGTTACTAGATGCAAAATTCATCAACTCATAATTC
>JAQIBQ010000289.1 GCA_027859005.1 Prolixibacteraceae bacterium
GCACAGGATCGCCCTGGTGAAGGCCAATTCGCCGGGAATAAAAAAGCTGATCGGGGCCGCCCAGACCAAAATCAAACACGCTGGCTCTTTCCAGAAAAAACTTTCGCTTTTCGGGAAAAACCAGACTGAAACGGCTCAGATTAAACTGCTGCTCATCGGCTTCGACCTGTGAGAAATCGGTATTAACGGTTACATCGAGCGTGGTATGAGAGTTTATGCCATATTTGATATCAAGGCCAGGCTCAATATGCAATTTTGTACCTTCCCGAAACGTAGTTTGTTTACTAATTTCCCGATCATTACTCGCTCCAACCAACAAATACGGGCTTATATACAGTGGCCTTTTGCTCTTCAAACCCTGGAAACGGGCATCGGCATAGGTTGAGGGTTTTATATGGCTGAGAGCACCCCACTTGTAGGGCGTATCGGGGAAGATATAAATCTGATTATTGGCGGCCTGGTAGCGTACCACATTGATTCCCATCACGACACTTCCGTTTTTACTTTCAAACCGCAAACTTGAAATGGGTATTTTCATTTCGGCGTGCCAAATGGTATCCTGAATGACTGTTTTTACTTCCCAGAAAGTATTCCAGTTTATATTGTAGGGTTCTCCATCGATGGGAGTACCGTCGTTAAAAATTGCAGCATCCCAGCAAATTCCGTTAGGATTGGTTAAAAAAACCTGAGCATTCTGGTCGTCGTTGTAGGTATCAATCTGCACCCCAATCCAATCACTGGCCGTACTCCTAAAATCCCTTACTTTCCCAATGGCCCTGATCATCGACGAATTGGCAACATACATCGAAGCGCCCAGGTAAAGATATTGGTCATCAAAACACATACGTACCACTGTTTTACTTTCAACCTCTTTCGAATAGTTAGGTTGCTGAGTCACAAACGGAAATGGGATAATGCTTTTCCAAGCCTCCTCGTCCGGTAATCCGTCGAACAGAATTCCCCCATCAAGTTTGGGTATGTTCCATTGACTTTGCCCCATAGAGAGTATTGGCAAGCCAATAAGAAATAATACGAAGAGTAGGAAACTAATCATTTTAGTTAACATAATTCTATTTTTATGGTTAATATAAAATGGATGCCGGCACCACAGCATGCTTTTAATAAAATTAGGAAAAAATTATGATGCTCTTTTCAATCTGCCTAAAATAGATCGCTAAATCTAACTTTATAAATATAAACATACAGAAATATTATATAAAATTTGGGAATCCTTACCAGAAAGCAGGGCTTATCAGTGTATAAACACTAAAAAACAGCAGCCTCAACTTAATAACTTCTTTCATTTAAGACTGCAAAAAAGCAATATGCACCTATCCTCATGTCACTTATGACTTTTTTAAAATAAAATTATTTTTCTATTGAGGTTTAGTTTTTTTTATCATATATTGTGTTTTGAATACTTGTTAAAATTCTTCAATTCTTTAATCATCAAAATAATGAATTAAAGAATGCTCTTAAAAGAGGACAAATGCCAGGTTGTTCACCTTAGATTTTGTCACTTTAAATAGATAGAAAGGGAGAACAATCTTTGAATCACTGTAAGTTGCTTGAAATTTCCGTAAAAAAGAAAGTTTAAACCAAATAGCGAAAAGAAATACAGCAGTATAGATAATATTTCAAATGACTGAAAAAGACTTTTGAAGTAATCCCGGCGTATTGTTCTGATTTAACAGTCCTAACGATCAAATTTAAAATGTGAAACATCTAAAACATTATATAATTCATTAACAACTAACTAAATAATTTAAAAAATGGAAAAGGAAACAATTAATGAAACGGTATTGGAAAACAAACAGAAATTAGCGAATGGTTTAACAAAAAGATACATGTGGTGGACGATGGGCGCAGGCCTAATTCCAATACCTTTTGTTGATCTGGTAGCTGTATCGGGTGTCCAGCTAAAAATGCTGAGGGATATGGCGAAAATTTATGAAGTTAAATTCAATGAAACACAGACAAAATCGATCGTAACTGCATTATTGGGGTCTATCGTACCCAATGCCTTATCAACAGGCGGCGTAGGAAGTATTTTAAAAATGGTACCTTTAGTTGGCTCAATTTTGGGTGGATTATCCATGTCTTTATTTTCTGGTGCAGCAACCTATGCTATGGGAAAGGTATTTATCCAGCATTTTGAAGCGGGTGGAACGTTGCTCGACTTTGATCCTGAAAAAGTGAAGGAGTACTTCAAATCACAATTTGAAGAAGGACAAAATGTTGCCGAAGACATGAAAAAAAATAACGGTAAACAAACCGGAAAAGCTGAAAAGTAAAAGGTAAAAATCACATTCTTTTATTGTATTGAAAGCCCTTGTTTTTTAGTTTATTGGCTTTATTTTACGTTCACTTTAACTAGTGTCGGAAGGGATTTTATGTCGTTTTTTAACGCTTGAAAATAGTCGTGCTGGCAATTTTATGCGGCACTGTTAATTCACTGCATCCAATTTTCAACCGGAAATAAACGAGCGACAGCCTTATTGTGAAGAAAGCGGAGCGGTCTGGCAACAGGTCGTTACACTATTTAGGTATATTATTTAACAATAAAGTAGACAAGCAATGTATAATGAAAATAACAGCAGCGATACTGGCATCAAGAATCAGATGGAAGATTCTCCAGCTGCCCTAAACGACAACATCACTGAAGCCATTCAGTTTCCATTACTGGCTTCTAAAGTGGTTTGTCACGATCTCGACAGTTTTAAACCTCTATTTATAAACAAAGAACTGTTGACAAAAACAGGAATCGACTACACCATCCCCGATAAAATAAAAGAACAACTCGTCGACGGATCGGAATGGTTTGAAGAACTGTTCACCAATAAAAAACTGACACCGGAAAATAGTTATATTGAAACCCGGTGCGATATCAATGAAGAACTGGAAATACACAATTATACCGGAATGTGCCCTACCAATGTATTAGAGGTCTCCCCTTCCGGTGGTTCGTGTTCAATTGGTTGCCAGTATTGCCTGGTCACCGACGGGCAACACATTAAACCCATTACGGTGTATGCCAATTATGCCGAAAAAGTGGCCAACTCTCTGGAGCGAAATCACGATAAAAAAATATTTTATTATTTCTCTCCTAAGACAGAGGCATTTTCCGAACCACACCTTTACAACGGTATCGCGCATGATATTTTAAGGGCGTTTATTAAACATTTTGAAAAACATCCCGATTCGGGAGTTCGCATGTTTATTGCGACCAAATCAGGGCTAAAACACCTGGGGATCAAACATAAGAATGAATCCCTACTTGACCTGATGGCAAAAATAGCTCCAAAAATTCAGATCAACGGTAGCATTGGCATCATGCCCAAGTACCTTCAGGATATACTGGAACCCAATTCAGCCACTGTCGCCGAACGCCTCGAGGCACTGGTTAAATGTCGTGAACTGGGCATGACCGCCGAATCGGTCCTTTGTCAGCCGTTGATCCTGCCTTATTTAACCGATGAGAACCTGAACAATTACATGGCACAACTTAAGGCAGCAGGGGTGACCAACATCAAACCGGAATTTTTAACCAGCGAGGTAAGAAACCTGGTGGTAATGGCTCAATATATCAACCATTTCGATCCTCAATTTATCGGTGAATTTTTCCACCCCTATCTGGAAGATGAAAATCAAGATCACATCAAACAGCGCTCACGACTGGCTCCCAAACGAAGTGTTTGCATCAATTACCTCGACCGGATTAAAGCCGCTGCCGATGCACATGGCATTTCTATCAGCATTTGCAACTGGGTAAAACGCGAGTTAGGTTCAGAAGCCGAGTGGGTTAAAAAAGTCGATTATGCCTCGGCTGCTAAGGGCTATCGTTGTTTGGGTTATCAAACCAACTTATTTTCTGCCTAATCCCTTTTGATTAAACTTGTTCAGGAAACAACTTTTTTTGTGACGGACAAGGATGTGTAACGGATGATCTAAACACTGTTCTGTGATAAATAATGCCAGTAAAATTCATGTAAGTTTTGAAGTTATTGCACGGAAATACCCATCGACCCCTGCAATAATAACAAATGATAGGACGCGAAGCTACCGGGAATTGAATTCAGCGGCTGAAAGGCTTGCTCATGTGTTGATCAAACATAAAAATGACACACAGGAGGCTATCGGTGTATTATCAGAACGATCTGCTGATTTGCCGGTAGCCTTTTTGGCTATTCTAAAGGCTGCTTGTGTTTATGTGCCCCTGGTCGCCGACCTGCCACCCGATCGTTTGGCAAACATGGCCGAACAAGCCGAAATTAAAGTTCTTGTAGTACTTGGCGGGATCAAGGTGCCACAGGCTTTAAAGGCAGTACTGCATAAAAACAATGCCGCCAACAAAACCGGGAGTTCGGGTACTGTAATCAGACCCGAGGTGGTGCTTAATGAGCAGGACGAAGTACAGCACACCGGATCTACATTCAGAACCGAAAAAATAGATCACGGTAACGACCTGGCTGCGATCCTTTTTACTTCCGGATCGACCGGAAAACCTAAAGGCGTTATGCTTCCTCACAAAGCGGTGCTTAACATGGCTGAAGGGCACATCGATAAACATCGGATCACCCAAGCCGATCGCATTCTGCTCTCCACTTCGCCCGGTTTCATCCTGGGATTCAGAGAACTGTGCCTTCCGTTGATGTCGGGGGCTGCCTACGTCCCGGTATCGCGTGATATCATTAACAACCCCCAACAATTGCTGGAACAAATGGATCGGCAACGGGTAAGCATCGCCTGTTTTACCCCCTCCTACCTACGTCTGCTCAATGGAGAATTACCCCGGGGCTTGCGTTGCATCATCACCGCCGGGGAACGTCCCAATGACATTGACGCTCGTCATTATGCCAAACACCTTGAATACTGGAATGTACACGGGGCTACCGAAATGTGCGGTACCATCTGCATGCACCGGGTCGATCCCGACGAAACGGGTACCATTCCCAGTGGAAAGCCTTTTTTTAATACCCGCGTTTTCCTGCTCGACGATCGGGGTCGGGAAGTAGAAAAAGAAGCTGTGGGTGAAATTTATGTAGTTGGTGAAGGGCTTTCGAATGGCTACCTGAAACAGCCAGAACTAACAAATCGTTCTTTTGTTTCCACCCCATTTGGAAGGGCTTACCGAACCCGCGACCTTGGCCGGTGGAACAGCAAAGGAGAATTGGAAACCTTGGGACGGAGCGACGACACAATTAAAATTTCCGGACAATCGGTTTCGCTTTCCGAAATTGAAAAAGCACTGCAAATTCATCCGGCTGTAAGGCTGGCAACGGCTATGGTGCATAAAGGTACGCTACTGGCGGCCGTTGAATGTCCCAATTCGGCCAAACAACACCGGGTTAACTGGCGTAGTTTTTTGAGCAAAAGCCTTCCGGGTTATATGATTCCTGCCCATATAACCGAGTTAGAGACCATTCCCATTGCTTCGGCGGGCAAACTCGACCGAAAAGCAATTCTAAAAGCCCTGGAGGCTGACCTTGAAACCATTCCAAAAACAGGAGCAGCTCCCAGGGGTGAGCTCGAAAAAAACATAGCTGCCATCTGGGAAAAAGTAATCAAGGTACAATCCGTTTGCAGGGATGACAACTTTTTCCAGCTAGGAGGAACCAGCTTGATGGCCATTGCCGTTTGTTCCGGGTTACAGCAACTCGGATACAAAGTAACGGTACAAACGATTTTGACCGAGTTGACAGTTAAAAACCTTGCTGCACGCATAAACCGTTTGGAAAAGGAACCAAACGACAGGGGGACCAACCATACATTTGAACAACTAGCCACCGTCGATCAGAAAAATTTTTGGCTCGCCGCCAATATTGGATTCTCTCCGGCAACATCGCAGGTTAGTCGGGTTTTTATCATCCATGGCGCCTCATTTTCTGAAAACGATTGCCAAAGAGCCTGGATCGCAGTACTTGAAAGACATGCTGCCCTGCGCAGTGCTTTTTATTCCAGCGATTCCAGTGCAACAATTCGCTGGAAAACCAGCCCATTAAAGGATCTCTCGGTTCAAAAACAATTGATCGTTGAGCAGTGCTCCACCTTCGGTGAAGTCCACCAACGCATCAGCCATTGGCGCAGGCAATCAATCGACTTGGGTAAACCACCTCTTGGCCGGGCAGGTTTGATTAAACTTGTCGACCCAAACAGGCTGATTTTCTGGTTTGTTTTTCATCATGCTGTAGTCGATGGCATGTCGGCCTCAGTCATTCAGGACGATTATCTCCGATTTCTGACCGGGCAAACCCCCGATCCGGTGGAAAATGGAATAGACGTTGCC
>JAQIBQ010000392.1 GCA_027859005.1 Prolixibacteraceae bacterium
ATATTCAATTAATTGATGGGACTGGACGCACAGTTTTGAGAAAAGAGGTATACGCATCAAAATCAACAATTGATGTTAGCTATTTGAATCGTGGATTTTACATTATGTCTGCTAATATGAAAGATGGCAGTAAAGTAGTCAAGAAAATAGTGAAAGAATAGTATAATTATGAGTAAGTAATTTTTTTCAAGAGAGGCTGTCATATTTCGATATGCTCAGCCTCTTTATTTTGAATCAAAGCACATTTGTTTTGATATGTGTTCAGAATTCGGTTAGGAAGATTAAATTTAAGACCAATGCAAAATAAATTATTAAAAGGTTTAATGTTGTTTGTTGCGATAATATATATTGGAACAGCGCATGGCGAGCAAAATGAGTGGAAGAATCTTGCCGTTTTTGAAAAGGGGATGCAAGAGAAACATACCAGTTTTATGTATTTTGAAAATGCACAGTCAGCATTGAATAATGATTGGTCCCGATCTGAATTCTATCAATCTCTAAATGGAAAGTGGAAATTCATATGGAGTCGCAAACCAAAGGATTGCGAGACCGATTTTTATAAATTAGACTATGATAATTCCAACTGGAAATCAATTAATGTTCCCGGCGATTGGCAAATGCAGGGATACGGAGTTCCTTATTATGTAAACAGTGGCTATCCTTTTCGAAAAGATCCGCCCAATGCCCCCGAAAATTATAACCCTGTTGGATCTTATGTCAAAGAGTTTTCATTACCCGAAAATTGGCAAAGTAAAGAGGTTTTTCTTCATTTTGGTGGCGTTAATTCTGCTTTCTAGGTTTGGTTAAATGGCGAACTTTTAGGTTACCATGAAGACAGTAAAACACCAGCCGTATTTAATGTTACTCCCTTTCTTCGTAAAGGAAAAAACAAATTAGCAGTGAAGGTTTATCGCTGGTGTACCAGTAGTTATCTTGAAGATCAGGACATGTGGCGTTTAAGTGGCATTGAACGCGATGTTTTTATTTATGCAGCCAATACCATTGCAGTTCGCAATGTAGAAATCATAGCTGGGCTTGACGATGATTATAACAATGGATTATTGGATGTTACTTTAAGTGTTGAACGATTTTCAGAAAGTATAAATAAATCGAATATTAAAATAGATTTAATCGATCGTTCTTCAGGAAAAAAAATCATTTCTGAAAAACGTTCCGTCGAATTTGGAAATCAAAATAAGCTTCAAATCGATCTGCATAAAATAGTTGAAGCTCCTCTTAAATGGAGCGCCGAAGAGCCCAATTTATATGACCTGTTAATTGAGCTTAAAGTGCCTGATCAACCAAAACAATACATAGCCCAGCGCGTTGGATTTAGAACTTCCGAAATTAAAAATGGTCAGCTTTTGGTTAACGGACAAGCTGTATTGGTAAAAGGAGTTAACCGACATGAGCACAATGAACGAACCGGACATACCGTTTCGAGAGAACAAATGTTAAGAGATATTCAGTTGATGAAAGAAAACAACATCAACGCAGTGCGAACCAGCCATTATCCCAACGATCCCATTTGGTATGAGCTATGCGATGAGTATGGTTTGTATGTGGTTGACGAGGCCAACATCGAAGCGCACGGCTTAATGAAATATACACCTGCTCCTGACTACTTTCACAAAGCCACCTCACCAGTTGGAACCGATTCTGTTTGGCTTGATCCACTTCTTTTTAGGATAAAAAATATGGTAGAGCGCGATCGAAACCATCCTTCCGTTATCATTTGGTCATTGGGCAATGAATCGGGTGGCGGTGATAATTTCAATCAACTTTACCAATGGATTAAAGCGAACGACTCTACACGGCCAGTTCAATATGAGACTTGTTATAAAGAGTCATATACCGATATTGTGGTTCCCATGTATTATGGCGAATGGCAAATGCATAGTTACATGAAAAGCAATGAGAATCGACCTTTGATTATGTGTGAATACAGTCACTCCATGAACAACAGTACCGGTAACCTTCAGGATTATTGGGACGTAATTAAATCGAACGGAAAATTACAGGGCGGGTTTATTTGGGACTGGCAAGATCAGGGTTTACTGCAAACAATGCCAAATGGTGAAAAATACTGGGCTTATGGAGGTGATTTTGGCGCTGAGAAAGGCCCCAGTGATGGCCCTTTCTGTTTAAATGGATTAGTGTTTCCTGACCAAACTCCACAACCTGCATTAGCAGAAGTGAAAAAAGTTTATCAGGATGTTAGCTTCATTTTGGATGATGTTTCAACAGGCAAGTTAATGTTGAACAATGAATTCTTTTTTAAGAACATGAATGGATATTCTCTCCAGTATAAACTACTCGAAAATGGAATAACTGTAGATCACAAAAATATCGTGCTTGAAGGGGATTTTCAGCCACAAACCCAACGTGAATTGCAACTTGAATATAGTGTTGAAAATTTCAATCCTAAGGCTGAATATTTTTTAAATGTTGCCATTCAAACTCCACGAACAGAAGGAATGGTTTCTCAAGGTCATATTATTGCTTATGAGCAGTTTCTGCTTCAAAAAGGAACTTCAACCTTTAATTCAATTTTGACTAAAGCAGAACCACTTCATATGCGAGAAAGTTGGAATGAAATTACGATTCAAGGGAAAGATGTTACCATCATTTTTAATAAAAAAACCGGACAATTACACGATTATGTTTTGAATGGAACATCGATGTTGTTACAAAATATGGTGCCCAATTTTTGGCGCATTCCAACTAGCTACGACTTGGGGAACAAAATGCAGAACCGTTGTGCTATTTGGAAAAATATAGATGAAAAAACTCGATAGTTTGAAAATTGAAATACTGGTTAGTACTAGCGATTCAATTGTTATTGCTACTACTGCGAATATAGATTCCGTAAATGCGGTTTACCAAAATAACTATACCATTTATACCGATGGCACGATGAAGGTAATGGCCCAACTGCAAATTAAACAGGCAGATACTCCTGAGTTGCCTCGCTTTGGAATGAAAATGGTAATGCCAGGTTCAATGAACCAAGTGCAATGGTACGGGCGCGGGCCACATGAAAATTACATTGACCGAAATTCTTCAGCACTTGTAGGACTTTATAGCGGTAGTGTAATGGATCAGTATGTTCCCTATATTTACCCACAGGAAAACGGAAATAAAACCGATGTGCGATGGCTAACATTAACTGATGAGAAGGGTAAAGGTTTTAAAATTTCAGGCCTTCAACCTTTAAATATGAATGCTCATCATTACCTCGAAAACGACTTCGATGAGCGGGTTTTACATACTCCGGATGTGCCTTTCACGAATCTTGTTGAGGTTTGCATCGACCATTTACAGATGGGTGTTGGTGGTGATAACAGTTGGGGTGCACGGCCGCACGATCAATATCAGTTGAAAGAAAAATTGTATCGATATGAATATATCATTGAACCCCTTTTACCCGAATAAAAATTATAGGTACAAGCATTGAAAATTCATTTTTTTTACTTTTTAATCATCCTTCTTTGTTTCTCTAGTATTTCTTATGTTTAGTTGAAATTAACCAGTCTAACATTGTACTAGGTGAAATAATTCACAGTTTTTATAATAAAAATCCTCTCGATTATTTCAAATGCGTTTCGAAATAATTAAAGATTTTATTGTATAAATGAGTTCGTGTATTTCCTCCAATTATTGAATGGTTGCGGTTGGTATAGATATGCATATCGAAAGGGATATTTTTTTGAACCATTGCTTCGGTGAATTCAAAAGTGTTTTGTGCATGTACATTATCGTCGGCTGAGCCATGAATAACTAATAGGTTTCCAGTTAAATTATCTACATTGTTAATGGGTGAATTATCGTCGTAGCCATCAGGGTTTTCTTGTGGTGTTCTCATGTATCGTTCGGTATAAACCGTATCGTAAAAACGCCAGTTGGTAACAGGGGCAACAGCAACACCGGCTTTAAATAAGTTGCCTCCTTTTCCTAAGCATAGTGAAGTCGTAAATCCTCCATAACTCCAACCCCAAATTGCAATATTATCTTTGTCGATATAGTCAAGAGCAGCTAAATATTTAGCTGCTTCTATTTGATCATCACTTTCTAATTTGCCCAATTGCATGTAAGTGCATTTTCTAAATTCTTCACCTCTGGCAGCTGTTCCTCTGGGATCAACAACTGCTACAATATATCCTTGTTCTGCGAGGAAGTAGTGCCAATCTATTTTCCATTTATTTGCAACTTGTTGTGAATTAGGACCACTGTATTGGTACATTACAACAGGATATTTCTGATTCGTATTAAATGAAGATGGTTTAATCATGTACCCATTTAACTGAATGTTCTCAGCGTTAGTGAACTGAAAAAATTCTTTGTTTGGTAGGGTATAGTTTTCAAGTTTAGTATTCAGTTCTGAATTGTTTTCTAAGGTCCGTATAATTTTCCCTTTTTTATCGTTCACTGTAACTTCAGTAGGCGTTTCGCTATCTGAAAAATAGTTGAGGTAATATTTAAAACCTGTACTGAAAATGGCTTGGTTTGTACCTTCTTTTTCAGAAAAATTAATACTTGTTTTTTCGTCTAAACTAATGGCATAAACATCACGTTGTAGCGGACTCGTTTTTGCTGCTTGGAAATAGAATCGCTTTTTCTTGGGTTCGAAACCATAAAAGTCAGTGACATCAAATTCCCCTTTGGTAAGTTGTTTCACCTTAAAACCAGTGTTCTTATATAAATACAAGTGTAGCCATCCATCGCGTTCGCTGGCAACAACAAAATGTTCCTGATCGCTCAAAAAGGTAAAGAAGCTCAAGAAATTCTCATCAATAAATCTACTGTTCTTTTCAGTGTAAATTGTGCGAGTGTCGCCTGTGAAAGGGTTTGCATATAGAATTTCCATTTTATCTTGACGTCTGTTAAGTCTGAAAACAGCAAGATCTTTACCGTTGGGTGTCCATTCTAATTTCGGTAAATATATTTCTTCTTCGTCACCAGTTTCAACTTCAATGGTGGTTTTTGTTTTAATATCGTAGACATGTGCCGATACTTGAGAATTTTTCTCTCCAGCCTTTGGGTATTTATAAGTGTAATAGCTTGGATATAGGCTGTTGTCAATTTTTTCAGGCGAGAGTCCTTTGTAAATTGGCATTGAAATCTGGGGCACTTCGCTTTCGTTAAATTTAACAAATGCCAATTGTTTGCTATCAGGAGACCATACATAGGCTTTGTTGTATCCAAATTCTTCTTCGTAGACCCAATCAGGGATTCCATTCAATATTTCATTGAAATTCCCATCGAAAGTAACTTGTTGTTCTGTTCCAAATCGGATGGTTTTAACAAAGATATTGTTGTCTCGAACGAAAGCAACCCGTTCTCCGTCGGGCGAAAAAGTAGCAACTTGTTGAGGCCCCTTCAAAGAAACTTCGTAAAGCTTTTTTGTGTAGAAATCCCAAACATAATACTCTGCAGTATAAGAGTGTCGGTAAAGTTTTTCTTTATTGGTTGTTAATAAAATACGTTCTTCGTTTTCACTAAAAGTATACTCTGAAAAATTACTGATTGGACACTTGTCAACTTCATTAAGTTCAAAAATAACTTCAACTTGTTCCCCAGTTTTATAGCTATATTTCACAATACTATTTTCATCCTTCAATGACGAAAAATGAATTCCGTCGTTCATTGAATTCACATCATCAACTGATTCCGATTTAAACGTTTTTTTAATCGTTAAATCTTCTAATGTAAGTGACTTCTTTTCTTGTGAAAAAGAATTTAAAACAATGGTAGCAATGAATAATGTTAAAAAGGTTTTCCTTAAAATCATGATCTATTTTCTTCTAATGGTAGTTATTCTAAACGTTCCGAAAAGTAGTATTATTTTTTCCGAACTAAAAGATGATTGATCATGAAAACAAAAAGGGATTCCCAATCTTTGTAAATCGGTTTTTTTCATTAGCTATTAATGTTGTTATTATGATTTACTTCCGTTCTTTCGAAGTACATTTTGTGAATAACAAGAAAAATGGAGGGTAGAAAAATTCTTATCGTTTTTTTAATGATGGATCTTAGTAGTTTTTTTATGAAAAAGGGTTTATCGTATTTGCAATCTCTTAATTTTTTTGTTTTGTGTTAAACAACGATTTGATTACGTAATGAAATTATTGAAAGTGTATTAGATTCACTTAAAACAAATGGAAAACATTAATAAGAATAATTATTTTTCATACAAAATATAGCAATATTTGTACTCGAAATAAACTAAATGATATGACGGGTAAGATATTTAAAGTAGTAATTGGTTGTTTTATTATGCTTTCAATGTTTTCTTGTAAGTCGCGAGACTCGCAACAAATTGTAGAAGATGAATTTATGTGGTCGAAGAGTTGCCGTGAATGTCATGAGAGATTTTATCAGCTTTGGGAGCCTTCTTATCACGGGCAGGCAATGATGTCTGTAAATGCTGAATTTATTGCAAAACATAAGTTACCAAATAGTCAACCCATCGATGTGGAGGGACATCTGTTTACGGTTGAGTCTAAAGATTCAACAATGATGATGTACGAACGCGATGGCGATACACTAATTAAAACTTACGATTTAATATGGGCAATGGGAGGGCACAATGTGTATTGTTTTTTAACTCCTTTTAATAAAGGTAAACTGCAGAATATTCCCTTGGCTTTTGATGTCAATCGTAAGGAATGGTTTAATTATCCGTTGGCAGGAGTGCGTCATTTTGAAGAAGAGTATCCTGCGGACGAAGCTTTGCCCTGGAAAGATGCTATGTTTGCTTTTAATACTGGTTGTTATAGTTGTCACATCAGTCAGCTAAGTACTAATTTCGATTTAGAAAGTGAGACTTACCATACTCGATGGCGTGAAGCCGGTATAAATTGTGAAACTTGCCACGGACCAGCTGGTGAGCATGTTCGTATTTTTAAGAATTTGAAAGAAGGTGAAGAAGCTTCAAAAATGGGATTGATTGTTACCAGTACATTTACGCAAGAACAAAACAACGATGCTTGTGCTCCATGTCATGCTAAAATGACACCAATAACACCAAGTTATTTGCCTGGTGACAAGTATTTTGATAATTACAACATTACTACACTTGAAGATCACGACTTTTATCCCGATGGTCGTTCGTTAGGGGAAAACTATACCATGACAGATTGGATGCAAAATCCATGTGTTGATAAAAGTGAGTTAAACTGTATTACCTGTCATACCTCCAGTGGGCGCGACAGAAATCAAGATAATCCAAACAATTCGTGTACACAGTGCCACACCGAAAGAATTGGAAAGTTTGAAGAACATTCCGGCCATAAAATTGAAAGTGGATTGAGCTGTTTAAGTTGTCACATGCCAAAACGCGAATTTGTAGGTCGTTTTTTACGTAGTGATCACTCGTTTCGTCCCCCAATGCCCGAGGCAACCATGAGATTTGGTTCTCCAAATGCTTGTAACCAATGTCATACAGATAAATCACCTCAGTGGGCGAATAAGATTGTTAAAAAGAGAGAAAATGGAAATTATCAGGAAGAAACACTGAAATGGGCACAACTAATTAAAGAGGCGCACGATATGCAGTGGAAGAACATTGATCAAATTTTTGAATGTATTAAAAATCCAAAAACTGATGATGTTGTAGCCAATTCGCTTATTCGTTTGCTTGGAAATTACAACGATGAATCTAAAATACCGGTTCTTTTAGGGGCATTAAATAACGAATCAGAACTAGTTCGTTCATCTGCTGCCACAGGTTTGGCTGGAATTCAAACCGAAGAAGTTAAAGATGCCTTGCTGCAAGCTTGTCAGGATAAAATAAGATTGGTTCGTATTCAGGCAGCCAGTGTATTAATTGCATATTCTGTCGAACGTTTTACTGCTGAACAAAGAGCAATATTGAATAAGGCCGAAGACGAATATGTTTCTTCTTTAAGCTCAAGGACAGACAATTGGAGCAATCATTACAATCTCGGTATTTACCATCAGGATAAGGGTAATGTGCAATCGGCTCTTATTTCCTACGAAACTGCAGCTCGTTTGTATCCTAATTCAGTTATGCCGCTAATTAACAGTAGCGTTTTATATTCTTCTATTGGGGATCAGCTCAAAGCCGAAGAGAACCTCAAGAAAGTGATTCGAATAGATCCCGAAAACGAAGCAGCCAATTTAAATCTTGGTCTTCTTTTGGCCGAGCAGGGACGAATGGATGAAGCTGAAAATGCATTAAAAACAGTTCTTGTCGATAAGCCCGACAACCATCCAGTGGCAGCTAAGAACTTGAGTATTATTGTTGCACAGCGCGGTGATTTGCACAGCGCGGTTAAGTATGCAACCTTGGCCTACAAGGCTCGCCCCGATGCTCCTGATTATGGTTATACCTTGGCCTATTACCTGATGCAAAATGGACAAAAGGCTGAAGCTAAAAAGACATTGCAACAGATTATCAAATCAAATCCAGAATATTTAACGGCTACTATTTTTCTTGCCGATATTTATCTGCGTGATGAAAACAAAGAAATGGCACTAAAACTATACGGAGATGCCTTGAGAGTACAAGGTCTTTCAGTACGGGATAGAGCTAATATTCAAAGGCTTATTGATTCATTACTATAAGGAGAAGTTTGCTCGTTATATAGCTAATCAGGCTTTAGAAGACCATAGAAGCACTTGAAAAAAATGGCAAATGTTTTTGATTAATAAATTGTGTCAAATAAGTAGAATGAAAACTTTGAGTTAATGATTTTGCCCTAACTACAAACTACAATAATGTGAGTTAGAGCGAGATGTTTTTCTTAATGTTTTATTTACAGGCTACTACATGATTTATTTGTTGGTCATTAGGAAAATTAAATGTAGAATCAAAAAATGACTTTTTTCTAATGACAATTGACTTGTCAGCTCTGCCATATTCGAAGAATTCTGTTTTAATGTCTGAAATTCAAAAGTATACGTTTTTTTCCTTATGTCGAGCTGACGTTGCAATAGACAAAGTGTTAACTAAAATTGAAACTCAACAAAAGATTTATCTAGCTAACAACATTTTTTTAACATTAAGGATGAATACCAGGAATAGTAGAAAATTAGATAAAATTCAAAATTAAAGGTGGAGTATTTCATTTTAGAGATTTCACACAAGCTTAATTGCAATTGTCGTAGTTTTTTATTTCTATTTGTTTAAAATTGTTTCGTTCTAAAAAATAAATAAGTGACTCAAAAGAAAATTACAGTAGATCCAAAAGTAAAAGCTTTGATATTTGATATCGATGGAACTTTAGCCGATACCATGCCAGCACATTTCAACGCTTTTAAAAAAGTATTGGGTAAATATGGAATTGAATTTAGCGAAGAGCTTTTTAATTCTTTTGCTGGTGTTCCTATTGGTCCTCAGATGGATATATTGAAAGAGCTCTATGATCCCAAAGATTTTGATTCGGTTAAAGTTGCATCTGAAAAGGAAGAAGAGTTTATAAAAACGCTTGATGACACTAAACCAATCGATTTGATATATGATGTATTGAAAGCCTATCATGGTAAAATGCCTATTGGTTGTGGAACCGGTGGCGAACGTAAAATAGCTCGTCGTACCTTGGAAGTGATTGGCGCGATTGATAAAGTTGATGCCATTGTTTCTTGCGACGATGTGGTAAATGGTAAACCAGCACCCGATACATTTCTTAAATGTTCAGAATTACTTGGTGTTGATCCACAATTTTGTGTTGTTTTTGAAGACGGACAACCGGGTATAGATGCTGCTAATGCTGCTGGAATGATGGTGATTGATGTAAGGGAATATTTGTAAAAAATTAATTCTCAATATTGGATTGTTCTTGTTGTGAAACGAGCCATGGAATTTTTTTAGCATCCAAAGAACTGATTCTTGATGATACTAGCTGTTTTAGCAATAATTTTTTGAAACAAACAGCATATAAATAAAAATTTCAACTTTTAATTATGGATTTCGTTTATTTGTATAGTTGAGAGAGGAGAACAAATCATTGGCAATTTTTGTCAAAAAAAAATCGATTTTGTTTGATTGCATAGTTTTGACGTTATCAAATCAAAAAAAAGAAAAGAGCCTTGAGAGATATTTTCATACATGAGCATGGCAGAAAATGCCACAAAAGAAAAAAGGTAAACTCTGCGAGTTCCATAAGTGGGTACTTCGATCTTTAAATATTAGATTTTCGATTAAAAAGATATAAGGCAACCTAATTGAATAAATACGAATGAAAAAACCAATAATAAATAGAGCATATCCCGATAAGAAAGCATTAATTACCTCGAAGGGTGATATTACTTACAAGCAGTTGTTAAAACAAATTCAGCAGTTTGCACTTCTTTTCGAGAATAAAGCTTATTCGAAGGTGGCCATTTATGCCGAAAACAGCACGGCTTGGATTTGCGCATTTTATGCTGCTCTTCAGAACAACTGTATCGCAATCCCAATCGATTTTTTGGCTGCGGCCGATGATGTGGCATACATTATCGACGATTGTAATCCTGAATTGCTTTTTATCAGTTCAGGGATGAAGGAGTCTTTTGAAAAGATTAATGCAAAAACCAATCATAAACCTGAGCTAATTGTTTTCGAGAATATTTCATTGGATGAAAACATTTCCGAAAGCCAGTGGCTGGGACCTGATGACGACGATACAACAGCAGTAATTATTTATACTTCGGGTACAACTGGTAGCCCAAAAGGTGTAATGCTTTCGTATACCAATCTTATTGAAAATGTAAATGCGGTAATTGATGCCAAAATTTACATTCCTGAGCGCGAGGTGATGATTTTCTTGCCTTTGCATCATGTTTTTCCACTGGTAGGATCAATGTTGACTCCATTCTATGTGGGAAGTCCAGTTGTGATGGTTCCTTCCATGCAGTCGTCCGATTTGATGAAATCATTTGCCGAAAATCAAGTAGGTGTATTTATGGGCGTACCTCGTTTATACGAGTTGATGTATAGGGGAATCAAGGCAAAAATTGACAAAAGTATGATTGCACGTACTTTGTTAAAGCTTGTTCTTGTTTCAAAAAACCGTAAACTAGGAAAGAAACTGTTTAAAAAAGTACATGAAAGCTTTGGTGGGCATTTGCAGTATATGATTGCTGGAGGAGCAGCACTAAACAAAGAGGTTGGTACTTTTTTCTATGCTTTGGGTTTCGACATCCTTGAAGGTTTTGGAATGACTGAAGCTGCACCGATGATAACTTTTCCTCGTCCAGGAAGGGTTAAAATTGGTTCAACAGGTGAAGCCTTACCTAGCCTGGAGGTTGAGATTAGAAAAGGCGAAATCGTAGCCAAAGGTCCTAGTATAATGAAAGGGTATTACAACCGCCCTGAAGAAACTGCCGAAGTTCTTAAGGATGGTTGGTTGCATTCAGGCGATTTAGGGCATTTTGATGAAGAAGGATTTTTGTACATCACTGGTCGGATAAAGGAAATTATTGTGTTACCTAATGGCAAAAATATTAATCCGGTTGAGGTGGAAATGAAGTTGGATGGTTTTTCTCCTGCGATAAAAGAAGCAGGTGTTTTCATGCAAAACGATATGCTTCATGCGGTAATATTTCCCAATCTTAATTATTTAGTTGAAAATGGGGTCGAGGATTTTATTCAATATTTCAGAGATGAAATTATAACTCCTTTCAACGCTGAAATAAGCTCTTACAAGCGTATTATGCAGTTTACACTTGTGAAATCGGAATTACCACGTACTCGTTTGTCGAAACTTCAACGGTTCAAGTTGGTCGAAATGCTTGAACAAAAAGAGTCAAAGAAAGATAAAAGTGATGAGCCAGAAACTACGGAATATCGTGCCATCAAATCATTTATCGAAAGCCAGGTCGATATGGATATCAGACCCGATGACCATCTTATTTTCGATATTTCAATGGATTCTCTCGGGAAATTAAGTCTGATCGATTTTATTGAGAAAAGTTTTGGACTCAATTTTAACGAAGAGGAATTGCAAAATTTTCCTTCTATCCGTAAAATGGCTGAACACATTCAGAAAAATAAACTGTTTCATAAAGCAAAAGATCAATCAACATGGTCGGGCGATTTGAAAGACGATTCAAAAGTAATTTTGCCTCAGGCTCCCTTCCTTTTGAAACCAGGTGTTCGTTTTGTGCGCGGTCTTTTTCGCCTGTTTTTTAAGTTTGAAGGTAAAGGAATGGAAAATATCCCCGAAGGTCCTTGCTTTTTGGCACCCAATCACGAGAGTAAACTTGATGCATTTTTGGTGTTGTCGTATCTCGATCGAACCACATTAAAAAATACCTATTCTTATGCAAAAAACGATCATGTAAAAAGCGGAATTCGACGATATTTGGCTCGTCACTCTAATGTAATTGTGATGGATTTGTCAAAGGATTTAAAGCATTCAATTCAAAAAATGGCCGAGGTTGTAAAGCAGGGTAAGAAAATTTTAATTTTTCCGGAAGGTACCCGAACCCTTAACGGAAAATTGGGGAAATTTAAGAAAACCTATGCTATTTTAAGCAGCGAACTGAACATTCCAATTGTTCCTGTAGCTATTTCAGGGGCTTATGCAGCTATGTCGTCGGGGTCTAAAAAAATAAAGAAAGGTGAAAAAATCACCATCGAGTTTTTGCCTGCTATATTTCCTGAAAAATTGAATTCTATTGAATTAAATGACCTGATAAAGGGTGAAATTAAGAAAGCAAAAAAATTGAAAAGTTAAAAAAATCAATTCGATATTTGCTGTAGAATAAAATTACGGTTTATAATCAGGGTGTAGATAATTCGATTGATATTACAACTAACTCAAGTGTTAACGAAACTATTTCAGAGAAGGCAACTGTGCTTAATATTTCTTGTGATAATTGGTAGTACAGCTGTTTCTTCGATTTCCAATTTTGATAATGCTTTTATTAAGATCTTAAACCTGAGCCACTTTGTGCCTTCATGCTTGTTCTCTCAGTTCATGTAAAATTCAATGTGTTTGCTTCTTAATTTACCGATAAGTTGGTTTAATCCATCTTCTTAAAGGTATCGTTTAACGTTGTTGCAATCACTTTTTAGCTGCTTGTTATCAATGCGCTTTTTAAAGAGTGAGGCTGAAGGAATTGCAAAATTACCCTTGGGAAGTACATTATCACCAAAATCTGTTTTAATTTTCTGGAGCAATATTTTCTCATAAAAGGGAGTTGATTTTTCTATGTTGTTAACTACAATTAGAGAATAGATGAATTTTATTTTTTTGAAAAAGTTGAAGGATTTAAAGCATTAATTTAATGTTTTTGATTTCTATTTAAATATCATTTATCGAATTAACAAAGAATTAGCATCAAAACCCTTGATTTTTTTGGACTTTGATTATCTTTGCAAACTGTTTTGAAAAAAGGATTAAAATGATCAACGTAACTTTACCTGACGGTAGTATAAAACAATATGATGAGTCGATTACAGGATATGACATAGCTATGTCTATAAGTCCTCGTTTGGCAAAAGAAGTTTTATCTATTTCAGTAAACGATGAAGTGTGGGATTTATCACGTGTAATTTCATCAGATTCAAGCATTAAATTGCACAAGTGGGACGATGAAGAAGGAAAGAACGCTTTTTGGCATTCATCGGCACATATTATGGCTGAAGCAATCGAAGCAATTTATCCTGGAACTAAATTTGGAATAGGGCCAACTATCGATAATGGTTTTTACTACGATGTTGATCTTCCTGAAGGAAAAGTAATAACAGAAAAAGATTTAGTTCGTTTAGAACAAAAAATGCTGGAATTGGCTCGTCAGAAAAACGACATTGTTCGTTCTGAAATTTCAAAAGCTGATGCTATTCAATTGTTTCAAGATAAAAACGATGAGTACAAATTGGAACTCATTAACGATTTAGAAGATGGAACAATAACCCTTTATAATCAAGGAGATTTTACCGATTTATGTCGTGGACCTCACTTGCCAAATACTGGTGCTGTTAAAGCAATTAAACTATTAAGTGTTGCAGGAGCATATTGGAGAGGCGATGAAAAAAATAAAATGTTAACTCGTATTTATGGAGTTACATTTCCTAAAGCTAAATTACTTCAAGAGTATTTAGTGCTCCTGGAAGAAGCGAAGAAACGTGATCATCGCAAGATTGGTAAAGAAATGGTTTTGTTTACCTTCTCACAAGACGTGGGTCTGGGACTTCCGTTGTGGATGCCAAAAGGTGCGCAATTGCGTGAACAGCTTGAATTATTTTTAAAGAAAGTACAAAAGAATTTTGGTTACGAGCAGGTGATTACTCCGCATATTGGAAATGTGCAGTTGTATAAAACATCAGGTCACTACGAAAAATACGGTAAAGATTCATTCCAGGTGATTAAAACACCTCAGGAAGGCGAAGAGTACCTATTGAAACCTATGAATTGCCCTCACCATTGTGAGATTTATAAAGCACGTCCACGTTCATATAAAGATTTGCCAATTCGTTATGCCGAATTTGGAACGGTATACCGTTACGAGCAAAGTGGAGAGTTGCATGGATTAACTCGTGTTCGTGGCTTTACTCAAGACGATGCACACTTGTTTTGTACTCCCGATCAGTTGAAAGAAGAGTTCAAGAAAGTAATCGATATAATTTTTATAATTTTTAAAGCACTAGATTTTAAAGATTTCACCGCTCAAATTTCATTACGCGATCCCAAAAATACCGAGAAGTATATTGGTTCCGATGAGAACTGGGATAAAGCAGAAGCTGCAATTATTGAAGCTTCAGCTGAAAAAGGATTAAAAACAGTAACCGAATTAGGTGAAGCAGCATTTTATGGACCGAAACTTGATTTCATGATTAAAGATGCTGTTGGCCGTAATTGGCAATTGGGAACTATTCAAGTTGATTATAACCTTCCTGAACGGTTTGATTTAGAATATACTGGTGCTGATAATCAGAAGCATCGCCCCGTAATGATACATCGTGCACCTTTCGGATCGATGGAGCGTTTTGTAGCTGTTTTAATTGAACATACTGCAGGGAAATTCCCGTTGTGGTTAACACCTGAGCAGGTTGTAATTTTATCGATTAGCGAAAAATTTAACGATTACGCCCAAAAAGTTTCAAATATTTTAAATATTTCCGATATTCGCACCGTTGTTGACGACCGTAACGAAAAGATTGGCAGAAAGATTCGTGATAATGAGTTGAAACGAATTCCTTATTTGTTGATCGTTGGAGAACAAGAAGTAGAATCAAATTCTGTTTCAGTTCGTCAGCAAGGGCAAGGCGACAAAGGCACAATGACCATTGACGAATTTGCCCGTTTTATTAAAAAAGAAGTTGAAAGTCAATTAGAAGCAATACATATTAACCAAAAAAGTAACTAAAGGAGGACATTGCAATAGCACCAAGAGGAAGAAAAAGATTCGTAAGAAAGGATGACAATAAAGTGTTCTTTCGTATTAACCACCAAATTAGGGTACGTGAAGTACGTTTAGTTGGCGATAATATTGAAACACCTGGTGTGGTAGAAACTGCACAGGCATTGAAAGTAGCCGACAATTTGGAACTCGATTTGGTTGAGATCTCTCCAAAAGCTGATCCGCCGGTTTGTAAAATAATCGACTATCAAAAGTTTCTTTATCAACAGAAAAAGAAACAGAAAGAGATGAAAGCCAAGGCTGTTAAAGTAGTTGTGAAAGAAATTCGATTCGGACCAAATACCGACGAACATGATTTCCAATTTAAATTGCGACATGCTGAAAAATTTCTACAAGAAGGAGCTAAACTTAAAGCATTTGTTTTCTTCAAGGGACGTTCAATCTTATTTAAAGAGAAAGGTGAAATTC
>JAQIBQ010000330.1 GCA_027859005.1 Prolixibacteraceae bacterium
TCGGAGGGGTTGGTGGAAGCTTCCTAACCCACGCTACCTTCAAGGCTCAAGTTCAATAGCTTTTGTGCCTCAACGGCAAATTCCATGGGTAATTTATTTAATACTTCTTTTGCATAACCATTCACAATCATTCCCACCGCATCTTCGGTTTCGATTCCTCTTTGGTTGCAATAGAATATTTGATCTTCACTAATTTTTGAAGTAGTTGCCTCGTGTTCCAGAATGGCTGTTTTATTGGCACATTCAATATAAGGGAATGTATGCGCACCACACCTGTCGCCCAATAACAATGAATCACATTGCGAAAAATTTCGAGCATTATCGGCACGTTTTGCAACTTTCACCAATCCTCGATATGAATTATTGCTTTTTCCAGCAGAAATTCCTTTTGAAACAATTATACTGGATGTGTCTTTACCAATGTGAATCATTTTAGTACCGGTATCGGCCTGCTGATGATTGTTGGTTAAAGCAACAGAATAAAATTCACCTTTTGAATGATTTCCCATTAATACACAACTAGGATACTTCCAAGTAATTGCAGAACCAGTTTCAACCTGAGTCCATGAAATCTTGGAATAATCGCCGCGGCAAATTCCACGCTTTGTTACAAAATTATAGATTCCACCTTTGCCATTTTTATCACCAGGGTACCAGTTTTGAACGGTTGAATATTTTACTTCGGCACGTTCCATGGCAATAATTTCAACAACTGCGGCATGCAATTGATTTTCGTCACGCTGAGGAGCGGTACAACCTTCAAGGTATGAAACATAGCTATCGTCATCGGCAATCAAAAGAGTTCTTTCGAACTGCCCAGAATTGGCTGCATTTATTCTAAAGTAGGTTGACAATTCCATTGGACAACGCACTCCTTTTGGAATGTAGCAAAAAGAACCATCGCTAAATACTGCTGAGTTCAATGCTGCAAAATAGTTGTCGGCATAGGGCACTGCATTTCCCAGGTATTTTTTAACCAAGTCGGGAAATTCCTGAACAGCTTCGCTAAAAGAGCAGAATATTATTCCTTTTTCGGCTAAGGTTTCTTTAAAAGTAGTTGCTACTGAAACACTATCCATAACAACATCTACAGCCACACCTGAAAGAGCTTTTTGTTCTTCAATTGGGATTCCAAGTTTTTTAAAAGTTTCCAATAAATCCGGATCAACTTCATCTAAACTATCCAATTTCTTTTTCTGAACAGGAGCAGAATAATAAATTACTTCTTGATAATTTATTGGTGGAATTTTCAAATAAGCCCAATTGGGCTCTTTCATTTCCAACCACTTTCGAAATGCCTTTAGTCGAAATTCGAGCATCCATTCTGGCTCGTTCTTCTTTTGAGAAATAAGTCGAACAACATCTTCACTCAACCCTTTCTCAATACTGTCTGTTTCAATATCAGTGACAAAACCAAATTCGTACTCCTTATTCGTTACCTCATCTAATATCTTATCTTGATCTGTCATATCTTACTCTGTAATTAAGTCTTATTGTCTCTTATCAACAACGTTTTAACCAGACTGTTTAAAAATTGTTGCAAAGATAGTAAAGTAGTCCTATTTTTGCGCTCGATTTAAGACATACAATTCTTCAATATTTGTTATAAAATGGCTGAAAACGAACGCAAAGTAACACCAATTTCCGAAATAGGTGAATTTGGATTGATCGAAAGATTAACAAATAAAATTAAGTTAAAGAACGATTCTTCACTTGTAGGAATTGGAGACGATGCTGCAGTTTTAGATTACAAAGACAAAAAAATTGTAGTTACAACTGATTTATTAACTGAAGGAATTCATTTTAATTTAATGTATGTTCCATTAAAGCATTTGGGATACAAATCGGTTGTAGTTAATTTAAGTGATGTTGTTGCAATGAATGCAACGCCAAAACAAGTAACTGTTTCCTTGGCAATTTCATCGAAATTTTCAGTTGAAGCCATGGAGGAATTATATGACGGAATTCAATTGGCTTGCGAACACTATAATGTTGATTTAATTGGAGGTGATACAACTTCTTCGTTAACAGGCTTGGTAATAAGCATAACTGCACTTGGAGAGGCTAATGAGGAAGATATTGTATACCGAAAAGGAGCTCAAAAGAATGATTTAGTTTGTATCACAGGCGATTTAGGCGGAGCCTACATGGGGCTTCAACTACTCGAAAGAGAAAATGAAGTTTACAAAGTGAGTAAAAAAGTTCAACCTCAACTCGAAGGATATAACTATATTCTAGGTAGACAATTAAAACCTGAAGCTCGAATAGATATGCTTAAGATTTTTAAAGATCTTGATATTAAGCCGAATGCAATGATGGACATCTCTGATGGATTATCTTCGGAAATAATGCACATTTGCAAAAATTCAAAAGTAGGAGCAAAAATTTACGAAGAGAAAATTATTTTAGATAAAGAGACCTCAGCAATGGGCGAAGAATTAAACATCAACCCACTAGTTGCAGCTTTAAATGGTGGCGAAGATTACGAATTGCTTTTTACATTACCAATTGCCAACCACGATAAAATAAGAAACCATCCAGACATTACTGTTATAGGACACATTGTTGATGCTAGCGAAGGAACTACTTTAGTTACAACAGGTGGCTCTGAGATAGAATTAACAGCTCAATGATGGAATCCTCTTAAATAAACAAAAAAATTATAAAAGCAAATCCCAAATTCCAATTTAATAAGCTTTGGAATTTGGGATTTGTTATTTCAATTCTGCTATAATTAATCTTGAGCACCCCTAACAATACCTCGATCAGAGGCTTTTATAAAAGCTAGTATCTCTTCTCGCTCATCAGATTTTTCCATTTCGTTTTGAATTGCTTCTAAGGCCTGTGAATTGTTCATTCCTTTTTGATACAAGTAACGGTATACTTGCTGAATTTCGTTCACTCTATCGATACTGAATCCTCTTCGACGTAAACCAACAGAATTAACACCCGCATAAGCTAAGGGTTCATTGGCTACAATAACAAAAGGAGGAATATCTTTCCGCACCAAACTTCCTCCAGCGATGAATGAATGTCTTCCAATTTTCACAAACTGATGAACAGCAGAATAAGGACTAACAATTGCGTAATCGGCAACTTCAACCTCACCGGCAAGTCCTGTATAACTGCCTAAAATTACATTGTTCTGTATAATGCAATCGTGAGCAACGTGTGAATAGGATTGAAGCAAACAGTTTTGTCCAATAATAGTTGTTTCCTTAGCAGCAGTTCCTCTGTTTACAGTAACAAATTCTCGGATGGTAGTATTATCTCCAATTACAACAGTCGTAACTTCGCCTTTAAATTTCAAATCTTGAGGAATTCCGGCAATTACTGCACTAGGAAATATCTTACAATTTTTCCCTATTCGGGCTCCGTCCATAATTACGGCATTTGGCCCTATCCAAGTTCCATCACCTATTTGAACATCTTCTTCGATGGTAACAAAAGGATCTATTTTTACATTCTCTCCAATTTTTGAATTGGGATGAATATTAGCAAGTGGTTGGTTCATTTTAAAAAAACGCTTCTCGAAGTTATTTATTACTTTTTTTCTATAATTTGTGCCATAAATTCGCCTTCGGAAGCCAATTGATTCCCCACAAAACAATAACCTTTCATGGTTGCAATTCCTCTTCGAATAGGCGTAACAAGCTCTACCTTAATCTTAAGAGTATCGCCTGGCACTATTTTCTTACGGAATTTGATCCCGTCAATTTTCATAAAATAGGTTGAATAATCTTTCGTGGGATCCATTTGATTCAATACAAACAAACCGCCACACTGAGCCATTGCTTCAATTTGAAGAACCCCAGGGAAAACTGGTTCCTGAGGAAAGTGTCCAGCAAAAATTGGCTCATTAGAGGTAATATTTTTAATTCCTACAATGTGTTTTTCTTACAATTCGATTACCTTATCGACCATCAAAAACGGATAACGATGAGGTAACAATTCTTTAATTTTCAAAATATCCATGACTGGCTCAGCAGTAGAATTATATACTGGAGGTGCCGTTTTCGAAAATTGTTTATTCATTTCTTTTTGAAGCAACTTTGCAAATTGAGTATTTGCACTATGCCCTGGCCGACTTGCAATAATCTTACCTTTTATAGGTCTCCCTAAAAGGGTTAAATCACCAATTACATCGAGTAATTTATGGCGAGCTGGTTCATTTGAAAAATGCAGCTTTAGGTTGTTTAAAATTCCTTGCTGCCCATTTAGTTTAATGTGTTCATGATTAAACAGATCTGCCATTCGATTTAACTCGACTTGAGTTACATCTCTATCCATAATTACAATGGCATTGTCTAAATCGCCTCCTTTAACCAGGTTGTTGTTCAAAAGAAACTCTAATTCGTGTAAGAATACAAAAGTTCTACAGGGAGCAATTTCAGTTTTAAAATTCTTAAGTGAATCTAATCGTGCAAACTGATTATCTAAAACTGGTGATTTAAAGGAAATCATTACATCAACGCTAAATTCATCGTCGGGTAAAGCAACTAACTCTGCGCCACTTTCTTCATCTTTAAAAACAATTTTTTCTCGAATTTCAAAGTATTCTTTATCGGCTTCAAGTTCTTTGATATTATTGTCTCCAATTCGCTCTAGAATTAGCTTTGAACTACCATCCATTATTGGAGCTTCAGGTCCATCAATCTCAATTAATAAGTTATCAATTTCGAGGGAAGAAATTGCTGCTAAAGTATGTTCAATGGTTCCAACTCTCGCCCCATTCTTTTCAATAACAGTACCTCTCGATGTATCCACTACATTATTAACATCGGCTTCAATTACGGGTTGCTCGTCAATATCAATTCTTTTGAAAATTATTCCAGTATTTGCTGGAGCTGGGTTCAAAATCATATTTACAGTAATCCCTGTATGTAGTCCTTTCCCAGTTAAAGTAACGGCACTTAATATTTTTTTTTGCTTCATTCCTATAAACTTCTATATTATTCGGCTTTTAGATTTTTTACTTCTCTTCGAAGCTGATATAAGTCTTTATATAAATCCGGTAAATTTCTGAATACGGCATAAACACGCCTAAACTTGGAAGCATCCATTCCCCATTCGCCCATCAATATTTTATTGTCTTCGATATCGTTTGATGCACCGGTTTTTCCACCCAATGTAACATTGTTCCCTATTTTCAAATGTCCAGCAACTCCTGCCTGACCACCAAAGATGCAATTTTTCCCAATTTTAGACGAACCTGATACGCCAACAAATGCAGCCATAACTGTATTTTCACCAACATCAACATTATGAGCAATTTGTACAAGATTATCGATTTTAACTCCGCTACGAATAATGGTTGATCCCATGGTGGCACAATCGATGGTTGTATTGGCACCTATTTCAACATCATTATGTATTATTACATTACCAATTTGATGCAACTTCTTATAAGTTCCATCTTTTTCAGGAGCGAATCCGAAACCATCGGAACCAATTACTACACCTGAATGCAATATACAGTTCTTACCAATTTTGCATTCGGGATAAACTTTCACTCCTGAGAACAAAACAGTATTGTCTTCAATTTCAACATTCTTACCTACAAAACAATGAGGATAAATTTGAACATTCTTTCCAATTTTTACACCTTCATCCAGATAAGCAAATGCCCCTACATAAGTATCAGAATCAACAGTGGCACTTGAATTAATGAAAGATGGCATTTCGATTCCTGTTTTAACAGGAATTGATTGAACATATATTTCCATTAATTTAGCCAACGCATCGTATGCATTTTCAACTCTTATTAATGTAGGTTCAACCTCTTTCTCTAGCACCAGTGATTTGTTAATTAGTACTACCGAAGCTTTTGTTTCGTATAGGTATGAATTGTATTTAGGATTTGCCAAGAATGTTAAGGTTCCGGGAATTCCTTCTTCAATTTTTGAAACACTATTAATAATTACCTCTTGATTTCCGACTACCTCTCCATGTAGGAAAGTAGCTATTTGACGTGCAGTAAATTCCATGAATTTATTTAAATGAACAGCGAAATAAACAAAAAAATTAGATTAAATCCAATTCCTTTGGGTAACAGAGAAAATGTTTTGTTACAGTTTTTGAAAGTATTTCAAAATCTATATCAGAAGCAACTTCTAAATCCACAGTCTCATTATTCTTTAACAATACTTTAATATTTTCAGAGTCTTTTTCATAGATACTATTTGTTATACTTCCGTCAAAAACGAAATACTCTATTTCGTTCTGATTAACAGCAAATTTCATTTGGGTTGCTTGCGTAATTTTATCCTTTAATTTACTATCGACAAGACTATCTGAGATCTCAATTTTTAGCAGTCGTCTATTTGTTATCGCATTAGCCAGATATGACAAAACCTTATCAGAATGACTGCACCAAACTTTAATTGAAGCCAATATATCTGTGTCGTCGAGCAAAACAAAATTTTTCAATAAATTCGACTTATTGTCTTCAATACTCAAATCTTCAGCCGTAAAGTTCAGTTTTAATATGCATTTAAGATTAGGTGGCGCAAACAATTCAGTTCCATTATTAACTAAATATTTAGCTCGTTGTAAAATTTTAACCAACAAATGTTCCGCAACAATCACCGTTTTATGCAAGTATACTTGCCAATACATTAATCTTCTCGCAATCAGAAATTTTTCTACGGAATAAATGCCCTTATAATCTACTACTAAATTATTATCCCGAACATTAAGCATTTTAATAATTCGTTCAGAACCAATGGTACCTTCAACAACTCCGCTAAAAAAACTATCTCGTCGTAAATAATCTAATCGATCCATATCAAGCTGACTTGCTACTAATTGATGCAAATATCTTTTAGGATATTCGTTTCTAAAAATACGAATAGCCAACTCAAGGTTACCTTCAAACTCATTATTAAGTTCCTCCATTAACATTAACGATAAATGTTCGTGAGTTACCCCTTCAACTAAAATATATTCTAATGCATGGGAAAAAGGACCATGTCCAATATCGTGTAACAGAATTGCAATCGAAACGGCCTCTGCTTCTTCGTCACTAATATCTACATCCTTTAAACGCAAACTATCTATTGCTGATTTCATTAAATGTAAGGCCCCCAAGGCATGCTCAAATCGAGTATGATTTGCACCTGGATATACCAAGTAGGATAAACCTAATTGCTTAATTCTTCTTAATCTTTGAAAATATTTATGCTCAATTAAGTCAAAAATAATATCCGATTGCAGATTTATAAAGCCATAAACTGGATCGTTTAATATTTTCCTTTTATTGATCTTTCTTTTACCCATAAAATTGATTCGTTTAAAAGTTTTCGAAACTTATATCTCAATTGGGACAAAATATACTAATATGTAGTCTAAGCAACGCAAAAATTACAAAGTTTAGT
>JAQIBQ010000333.1 GCA_027859005.1 Prolixibacteraceae bacterium
TTGTATTTTCTCGCCAACTTTTCATCAGTAATAGATCTAAGTTTTTTAACCGGTTCTAGGTGTATTTCGTTATTAATGATCTGATAAACAGCATTAATGTCGACTGTTTGCAAAGGAAAAGTATTTGTAATAGGCTGTTTAAAAAGACTGAATTTTGGCAATTCACATGAAGATTGTGGATAATTGCTTTTTTTAAGGTAAAGATCATTACAAATCAAATGTAAAAGTTCATCTCCTTTACATTTATAATGTAACTCAGCAAAATCAAAAGGATCCCCTTTTAAATCAATATTTTCAAGATCATTGAAATAAAAAACATCATCGACTAAATAGATACATAGTGTGTGTTTGCTTTTATTATAAGGGTTTTTAGTAGTTTCACAGCTCTTGCCAGACAGCTTTAATACTATTTCATCTGGATAATGGTGGCAGAGTATTTTTGCATAGATTTCTAATCCGTAATTCGTATTACGGAGAATTTCAGAAGTAGATAGATTCATGATTCAGAAATTAAAAGTGATTGAATTAATTTGGAGTCCTTTTGATTTTGGTTGGGAATTATATCCCAACCAAAATTCTCTGATATCAATTCTTCTTGTATGCAATTCAATAAAATGATTTGTCATAGCCGAATCCTTTCGTTCTTAAGTATGTAATCTGAAGCCATCTGCTCAATTTCATCCTTTGATGAAGTACGATTGGATAGTGTCCATACGTCCAACTCTGAACGTTTGAAATAGAGTTTTTTACCATTTGGTTTGTAGTGTGGTATTTTCCCGCTACAAGTCAATTTATACAGGTGTGACTTGGAAACCTCTAAATAAAAGGCGGTTTCCGTTAGGTTTAAAATTCCCTTTGAAAGGATGTTTTGACTAAGTATTAGTGCTTTAAGTTCCAATACTTCATTTAAAATGGTTGTGTCCATAATTTTAAATGTTTAAATAAAAAAAATGGACTCTTGCGCAAAAGCCATCATCGAATTTCAATGACTTTGCGAACATAATTGAAGTGTTTTGGAAGGAGTATTTACATATTTACATTAAGTATTTACATGTAAATGATGTAAATGTTTTTATTCGTTTTTAGTTGAATATTTTATCGATTTTATCCTTAGATAAGATGACATCAAAATTACTATTGGCTAGATTTGTTCTAGTTAAAACCTTGCCACTTCTACTGAAGAATAAGCCAGTATTTCCAATTGTGAGATAAGAAAAGTTTTGAAAGTATTTTGATAATTTATAACAAACATATTTAAACTCGTTTGTTTGGCATCCAATCATTATTTTTTTATCGAGAATACTAAAATCTGGAGCAATAAGAACTTCTAAAAAGGAATCGGTATCGGTTTCTTTAAGTAATTTGATATTTAAGTTTAACGCATTGATGATATTTTTTAATTTATTTACCGTTTCCTGATTATTATTAAGCAAACCAAATGAATTCAAATCATCCTCCTTAGTAACCCGTGATGATGGATTCAAGTTGTCGTTTAGTAATTCTAAGTAAAATGGGTTGTCTAGTTTTTTGCCCGTTTTAATCTCATAATCCTTTAAGCAAAACTCTGTAAGCCTAGCCTTTGGATTGGATTTTATTTCATTTAGGTTCATTTGATATTTCAAAGCCGCCTTGATTAATGGCATATAGAAGCAACGAGATTTTACATTATACAAAGTTGATCCATTCTGGAACATGCGCATTGAATCACCAATTGTTTTGTGTTTATTAAAAATCAATCGACCTCTTCTTCTGTCTATGTTTAAAAGCAAATTATTCTTATACAAATGATAATTCTCCTTTAACGTTCTCGAATCTACACCAAACTTCTTCTGGAGCTTATTTTTAAAACCTTTTTCGGTACAAGCTTCAATTAGGGGAATGCTTATAAAATCATACATCGAATCAAAAATCTTATAAATCCCTTGGTCAATGGTTGATAATAGCTCAAACCCACTTTGAGAAAGGAATTGCTCAACCGTTTCTATTTGTGACTGAATAAAATTGATTTTGTAAGAATCAACACCTTCCTTTTCGAATGTGTGGAAAGATGCTGATAAATTGTGTCTCAAAATATAGTAAAATACCCTCTCGGAAAGGTCTGGAATTTCATTGAAAATTCGATCTCTTATTATCGGATACTTAATTAAAATTCGATCATAATCGATCCATTTTGAAAGATATACTGCGGATATTAAATATAAATAGTTAATATCGGCCATGCTCGATGGTAAAAGAGTAATTTTATTCAATGCCTGCTCTATACCTTTCTGATATTCATCAAATGATTTTATTATTTCTTCTTCGATAGATTTCAACTCTAAAACGATCTCTTTTGCTTCTGAAAAGGTTTTTTTTGTATCGTCAAATAATGCGAATATATTCATTAGTCCAGTTTAATTCTGTTAGCAGCTTCAATTTTCTTCTGATCTACAATTTTTGCATAAACCTGGGTGGTTTTAATGCTTTTGTGTCCCAATAGTTTTGATACCGTATAGAGGTCGGTTCCAAATGTAAGTTGTAGGGTAGCATAGGTATGACGAGCACTATGAAAAGTAATGTGTTTATCGATTCCTGCTCTGATCATCCATTCTCTTAGCTTTATGTTATTATGGTCGCTATACTCTAGACCAAGAAATACAGGAGAATTCTGATCTGAACAATTGCCAAGAAATCCATAAGCATCTTCCGATATCGGCAAGGTCTCTTTTCCTCGTGTTTTTTTCTGTTCAAACCGAATGTAGTATCCATTTTCTTCGGAATGTTGAATTTCTGTCCATATTAGCTTTTGTACATCGGAAAACCGTAATCCTGTTAGTGCACTGAAAATGAAAGCTCTTTTTAGTACATCAATAGAACAATCGCTACTAATTGCCTTCTTCAATTCTTCAAGAGTTAGGAATTCTCTTTGAGTCTCCGCTTCTTTAATGCCATCAACTAATTTTCCAGGATTAGATCTTAAAATGCCTTCTTTCTCTGCATGTTTTAAAGTTGCCAATACCTTATTGAAATACGACACACAGGTGTTTTTTGACAAATTGCGCTTTCCACGGGTAAGTGCATCGTGTATAAGGTAAATTTTTAAGCTTTCCAGCCAGTTTATATCAATATCAACAAGTCGCACATCTGATTTATCCCATTTTAATAAGTGTTTGTAGGCACTTTCCCAGTTTCCATAATTATTTTGACTCGCAATTTTTTTTTCTTTTTGAAGTTCGAAATAAACTAAGAATTTACCATTTTCTTTGCTTTTGTTATGAAAACCAAACCTGTTGTTTTGATATTCTAATTGCCTTTTGGCTCTTATGTTTTCGGCTAATTCAAGCGTGTCATTGTTCGTTTTTCGATCTTGAGGTGTCTTTGGCTTTTCAACCAAGTAGAGCCTTAAGTATTCCAAGCGACGTTCTCCTTTTGCGTAAATATCAAGGTATAAGCTGATTTTTTGGTTTTTAGTTCTTTTGCGTAGGGTTACTTTCATTATAGTT
>JAQIBQ010000335.1 GCA_027859005.1 Prolixibacteraceae bacterium
GTTTATGAATAAGTGCACACGACAAAGCCAATTTCTGTTTCATGCCACCTGAAAGCTTGCCGGCTCTACGTTTTTTGAAAGGTTCAATTTGCTTGTATATTCCTTCAATTAAATGATAATTCTCTTCAATTGTGGTATCAAATACCGATGCGAAAAAATTCAAATTTTCTTCAATTGTCAAATCCTGATATAAAGAAAACTTGCCCGGCATATAACCTACCATTTTGCGAATTTCTTTGTAATCTTTAACCACATCAAAATTATCCATTGCAACAGTTCCTGTTGATGGCAATAGAAGAGAAACAAGAATTCGAATAAGGGAAGTCTTACCTGCTCCATCGGGACCAATTAATCCGAAAAGTTCGTTTGGCCTCACCTCTAACGAAATGTTTTTAAGGGCTTTTACTTCGCCATACGATTTCGAAATATTTTCTATTTTTATCATATTCAACGGTAATTGAGCCAATAGACGTTGGTCAGTAGTTATTGACTAATTCTTAATTCTGCTGGCATTCCAATTTTAAGACTGCCGTCGTTTGGTACTTTGATTTTTACAGCATACACCAACTTCACTCGTTCTTCTTTTGTTTGAATAATTTTTGGAGTGAATTCAGCTTCTTGTGAAATCCACGAAACTGTACCTTTCATTTCTTTCATTGTATTATTCTCAGCATCAACAAATACTGAAACAGTCTCACCTAATTGTATGGAAGTTAGCATATCGCCGGCTATGTAGCACCTAAAATCGAGACTTGTTAAACTGGCAATTTTCATCAAAGGCTTTCCAGCTATTGCCATCTCCCCTTCGTTTACATATTTTTCAAGTACTACTCCTGAAATAGGACTCGAAATTTTACATTTAGACAATTGATACTTCACTAAATTCTTTTGCTCTTTTAATACTTCAATTTCTTTATTTATAGAAACAATTTGAGTCTTTGATGCTTCAATTTGTTTATCAACTAATTTTAGTTGTCCGTCCAAATCATCTTTTTGTTGTTCAGTAGCAACACCATTTTTCAATAATTTTTCAATTCGGACTGCATTAACCTGCATGTTTTTCTTTTGCTGCTTTTGCGCATTAATCTGGGCATTAACATTCGTTATTTTCGACTTCACAGCAGCAATTTGTGCATCCAACTGATTTAGCTGAATTGTGATACTTGTAGTATCGATAAGTCCAATTATTGTTTGGGTATTAAGTTGCATGCCCTCTTGCACATCGAATACGAGAAGTTTACCGGTAGTTTCTGCTGAAACAATTATAGCTTCAACTTCGAAATTACCATAAGCATCGGCCAACTTTTCACGATGATTACATCCAATTGCAACAAAAAATATAAGTATAAATAATATCGAATTTTTCATTTCTAAAATGTTTTGAAGTTTAATTTCCTAAAATTGAATTGTATTTCACAATGGCCTGAATCAATTGAATTTTATGCAATTCATTATTGATTTTTGCAAGGGTTTCGGCATTTAAATCAATTAGATAATCGGTTGAAGTTATGCTCCCGTTTTCTAATTCAGATGCCGCATTTTCAACAATTTTGTTTCTTCCTACAAGTATTAGTTTATCACTTTCGATTAAACGTTCTAAGCCTTCAACTTTCACTTTCATTTCAGCCAATTGCAAATCTTGTTTTTGAAGAAAATCGTTTTGCATGGTAGCTATTATTTCTTGCTGATGCTTATTTATATCACGTGTTCGTTTGGTTTTATTCCAATCTGTTACTTTCCAACTTAAACCAACACCAACGATGTAATATGGATCGAATTCATTTTTCAACATATTAAAACCAGGCTTACCATAACCAGCCTGACCGAACCCGAATAATTTAGGCATTCTAGCCGCCGACAGTAAATCGTCACTTTTTTCTAGTTGTACATTTTGCAAATCAAATAATTTCAATTCTGGTCGTATATTATCCGTTGAGTTAAGTTCAGGTCTTGCAATATTCTCAATTAATATTGACTCATCGAGCTCTGTTCCAATCAGAACCGAAAGTCGTTCAATTATTGAATTCCGACTGGAAACTAATTCAATTTTCTTTTGATCAATACTAATTCTTTCAACTTCTAATTTCAATTTGTCCTGTTCGCGAGCAGCACCAAATTTAACTGCAGCCTTTAACTTTTTGATCTGGGCATCGAGCACTGTAGTTTGAGCATCAATTACAGCAAAGCTATTGTCAACCATTAATGCACTAAAATACAATGCTTCTACCATTGAATAAACTTGCCATAGTTCAACTTGAAGTTTCTGAACATTGGTTTGCAACAATGCATTTTCAATTTCCTGAAGCGATTTTGTAACACCTCCATCCCAAATGATTTGCTTGAAATCGAAGTAAATTTTATACTGATCTTTTGAAACTGGATCGAAATTGAAACCTGGAACGGGTATATCAATTTCAATAACTTCGGACTGATAAGTTGCTTGCCCCTTGAGTTCAATGGAAGGCAAATAAGCATTTTTAGTATTCTGATTCTTTAATTCCGAAATTGAAGTAAGTATTTCAGACTGTTTTAACTTTGGAAAATTCTCTTTTGCCAAAGCTTTACATTGTAATAAATCAATGCTTTTTGTTTGTGAGAAACCAAAGAAAGGATACAAGAGAAACAAAAGAGAACCTATTACAACTAAATTTATTCGTTTCATAATATATTTATTAAAAATCATCTTCTGGATTTTGGTCAATTGAAGCATCACTTACAACACCTGACATCATTTTCACTAGAAAATCAGTTCTTTCTGATAAAAACTCGTTGTATTTATCATCACTATTCTCAAAAAACAAACGTTGAAATAATGGACGGCCTATATGAGGGAATAAAACCATTCCCAAAACATTAGATATCATATGCTGAGCTAAGTATTCAGACTCAATTATAGGTGGTAATTTCGATTTCATTTTCTCTGCCAATTCTTTAGGCTGCATAGGCTGAGAACTAATAAATTCGGCTAATTTATCGGGATGTTGCCATATTTCGTGAAAGAAGAATTGAGGTAAATAAGGATTTTTTTGAAAAAACTCGTTATAAAAACCAATAAACGCCTTAAGCAATTCGGGGATTGCCATATCTTCATTAACAATTTTAGAAAATGCAGGTACTAGCTGACTAATGATGTCTTGAAAAACTGCATCGAACATTTTGTCCTTCGATCTATAATAATAGTGCAATAACGATTTATTAATCCCTGCCCTATCTGCTATTTCTTGCATTCTAGCTCCTTGAAGCCCTTTCTCAATAAACACTTCTTTGGCAGCATTAATTATTTTCTTTTCAGTTTCTATCTTTAATACATTCATATATTTTATATTTTTTTTAACCATACGGT
>JAQIBQ010000363.1 GCA_027859005.1 Prolixibacteraceae bacterium
ATAATAATATGCATCCCTACTATTTTTGCTTCAATTTAGTAGATTGTACTTTTAGTTAGTGGATAAGTAATAAATAATATGAAAAACAAAATAGTTGTAAACAACTAATTCCAAAAACAAAACTTAAAGTGTCTTATTCTTTTAAGAGACTCGTTTAAATTTCCCGTAGGGAAAGTATATGGGTAGAAAAATGGTGATTCCCCTTGTTGGTATTGTCCCGTACGGGACAAAATATCGTTGTATATCATTCTGTTTCTACCCACATTTTGTTCCTAACGGAACAATCAAATAAAATTTAAACAGATACTGTGTTAATTTCCAAATAAATTATTTAGTCTTTTTGCATTAGCAGAAAGAAGGCTTTGGGTGATTCTATGTAACGAAGTCTTTCTTGTGTAGTGAGAGTTTTACTCTCACTACTTTTTTATTTTGCTTCGCAAAAAGCAGAATGAATACCTGAGCTCATCATTACCCGAAGAACTTTTTTCAGCTTACTTTTTTCATTTCATAATTTTCTATGTATTCTGTTTCATTCTTCCATAATGTGTATATTAATCCCAATAGTTTTATCTATACTGCCGTTCCAGCGATTAGCCCGCATTCTTTTCGTTCATTTAATCGTTCGTAAAATCAAACTACATAATTGACATTAGCATATTTTTGTTCTGCTCCATAAAAGAAATTACAAATTCACAATTCCCCAACTTTTTATATTGATTCGTAATTTAATATATTACTAGAGTTCTCTAATAAAGAAAAAAAGGGACATCAACTAGTGATATCCCTCTTTACAAAACCGAAAATATTGAACTTCTACCAAATGATACAAAGTTCATTTAGTATTATATGCTGGTTGGTTTTTTTTGTTTTTCGGTTTTTACCTTTATCATCTATTTACTTCACTACGCTATTTCCTTTGGCAACCCATTCGTTGTAAGCACCATCGTAAACTTTAACATTAGGATATTCCAATACAGAAGTTAGAATTGTAAACAACAAACCTGCACGTGTACTGCTTTGGCAATACAACATCACTTCTTTATCTTTTGTTACCCCTTTCGATTCAAATATCTTCTTCAAATCATCGGCCGATTTTAGCAAACCAGCTTCATCACGCATTGCTTCTGAAGGAATGCTAATTGCCCCTTTAATGTGTCCTTTACTTTTAGGGTCGGTACCTGCAAAATAAGCATCGGCACGTGCATCAACTAATACTGCACTTCCCATTTTAGCTTTTACATCGTCAATACTCAACATCGTTTTTGTATCCATCTGAACAGGAAACTTGGCTTTTTTAACCATGGTTGGGTTTTTAGTAACCGGTTTACGACCAGCTTTCCATGCATCCATGTTTCCGTCTAATAACTTCACGTTTTCAGCTCCCATCATTTTCAATACCCAATACATACGACCAGCATTGTTTCCTTTAGTACAATACACGTAAATATTTTTATCGGGAGAAACACCTTTATCACCAAAAATTTTAGCAATCGCTTCTTTGCTTTTCAAAATACCATCAATTGGTTCTTTTTCTGAAAGCTCGGTTATAGGAATATTTACGGCATTACGGATATGAACTGCTTTGTATTCTTTTTCGGAACGCGCATCGATAATAATAGATTTTGAATCCATTAATTTTGAAGCAACTTCCTTAACTGAGGCAAAATCACCATCTGCAAATAATTGTCCAGCCAATAGGAAGAATATTATTAGAGTGCTTAATCTTTTCATCTTATATTTTATTTAGAATTTAACTTGTAATTGAAGAACCAACTGATCGTTTGGCATGTCAACTGGCATCTCGGCTGCATAACGGTAGTTTACCTGCAAGCGAGTCCAATCGTTGAAGAAGTAGTTTAAGCCGGCAGTAAATACAAATTCTTCGTTATTCTTGATGTTTGAATCTGAATCGTAGAATTCAAATTTCACAACAGGCTGAATGGTATAACTAAGGTTGTATAGGGCCTGTACGTATCCACCAGAACGTACTTTGTCGCCAAGAACAACTTCGCCACCACCGCTACATCCGCCACCAACGATAGAACTTCCTTCGTCTTTGGCATAAATGTATTCACCTTGTACAATTAATCTTCCGTTCAAATTCATGTCGAATTCACCCCCTAATCGGGTGCGAATATCGGGGTCAGCTAATCCGGCAGCTGAGGCCGATTGACCGTATTTGAAACTTGCACCAACATGCAACCACGACAATGGATTCACTCCAACACGACCAACTATGTCTTTAAAATTATTATCATCTCGGTGACCTAAACCAGTACCATTCAATAATCCAACAGAATATTGTAGCATTGTTTCACGGCTTCCACCTAAAAACATCAAGCCCAAATCGCGGAATGGAGCATTCAATTCAAGCGTTGCCTTTGAACGGTATATGGTAGCTAAGCCAGAACATGGCGTATTGGTTTCTAATCCAAAAGGAGATTTGAAAGATCCCATCGATACTTTCAAGTAATCGTATCGGGTATAAGAAATAAAGGCATCGAGTAAAATAGGATATGGAACCTCCTCGGAAAGAAATGGGCTCATTTCCATTACTACATAGTAAGTAAAATCGTAAGGAATGTTTCCCATAACACCCAATCGTGCTCTTTCGAATGAAAAAGTACTGGTTGAAGGATCAGTAAATCCAATTTCAAGCTGTGGTTGAATAAAACCAAATACACTTACACCTTCGTCGGAACTTGGCTCGGCACATCCTTGAGTATATCCGTTAAATACCATTGCCATGAATAAGAACAGCACAGGTAAAATTTTCTTTAATTTCATTTTTTATTATCTTTTTATTACTGATTTTCTTCGGATTGAAAAGGAAATCCCTTACGCCCCTTAACACCTAAACCATATTTAGGAATAACTTCATTGTAGTAATTATGAATGCTTAACATTCATGGGTAGTTGCAATTTGGTTAAGTGAATCACCTTGGATTAAATCCAAAGATGATTCACTGTTCTATATTACCTAAATTTATTACTTCACTAATTCAAAATGTTTTGAGTTTGAATCGCCACCCCATTGGTTAGAAGCCCAAGCTTCGTTTGAATTGTACATTGAATTCATTCCAAATTTTAAACTTACAGCATCGTAACCTAACACTCTCAAATAAGCAGTAATAACAGCTGAAGTCTGACCTGTATAGCAATAAGTACAAATAGTTGCATCAGGATCTAAGTTCTCTACGTTGCTTAAGCTTAATGGTGAAATACGCTGAGCACCAGCAATATGACCAAAAGCAGCATAATCAGTCTCTGAGAAAAAATTATTGATGAAATAGTTTCCTGGAGTAGCTAATACATCAGCAGATGCAACACCTTTAAAACCTTCGGCAATTACTGCTTCGATACGAGCTTGCAACATAGCAGCACCATCTGCCTCACCTGTAACCACTAAAGGACTTGCATAAGCAGCCAATGCAGGAGCTGCATCATAACTCCAATTAGAATTATCTTTTGCAATGTCGGCAATATTTCCAGTCCAACTGTCGGTTTCATCACTCCAACCACTCATTCCCCATTTAAGAGCCTGAGCATTGCTATAACCTGCTAAACGTAATAATGAGGTAGCATAACATGCAGTTTGTCCAGTATAACAAACAATAACAGGAGCTTGACCAGCGGCATCGGCAGCAGCAGCAGCTGTTAAAATATCGCCAAATGCAACGTTATGGGCACCATCGATATGACCTTCAGCAAATTTTTCTGCTGTACGGATATCAATTACATATTTTCCTGTCAATTCAGTTCCTTCTTTGGCTGCCATTACAAATTTTGCGCCATCGGCATTGGTAATGATTGAACCTAAATCCATACCGTTATCAACCATATAGGTTTTAAGGGTTAAGAATTCATTTGCTTCTTCTTCACTTTTCTTACAACTACTTAAAAAAAAGGCAGGTACGATAGTGAACAACACCATTAATTTTACTAATTTTTTCATAACTAAAGTTTTTATATTTCGGTTTATAGATGGCTACCAGATTCTTATCGCTCCAGTAACTGGATATTTTCTTGATACTTGATTCTCGATTTAGCAACCACCAGTATCTTCTTCTTCATGGCAACCGCCTAAAGCATTTAAATTTTTCTCAACATAATCGGGATAAGCTAATTCCCATTTTTTGAACCCCCCCTCGAGGTAATACACTTTACTGTAGCCCATATGCTTCAACGAATGAGCTGCCAAAGCGCCTCGGCTGCCTTTTTTGCAATACACAACAATAACCTCATCCTTCATTGGCTTGTAAATTCCTTCGCTTTCCCAGAATTTTTCACTCCCAATATTAAATTCCATACTTCCTCTTGGTAGAATAACTGAACCAGGAATGTATCCGTAGTAATGTTCCACTTTCTGGCGTACATCAATTAGGGTATAAATCTCTTCACCCATCATTAATTCGGCTAAGCCTTCGGCATTTAAAGCATCACATTCTTCCATTGCTAGCTCTACCATTTCATCGGTAGAAACAAAGTGTTCATCATCGATAATTAAGCCCATAGTCACCACTCCGATAACCAATCCAGCAATTAATAATAGTATACATTTAGTTTTCATCTTATCTATTTTTTCAGTTTTTCAATCTTTCAGTATTTTCAGACCTGTTCAGTCTTTCAGTCTTTCAGTCTTTCAGTTCATTCAGTCTTTCTGTCTTTCTGTCTTTTGTTTACTCGTGTGATTCAGACTTTTTCTTTTCCAGTTATCATTCCTTCAAGGTAAGCCGTAAGGGTATGTCCTGTAGTAATCATATACACGTGAATGATCACAAATACAATTATCATAAAGGCCATAAGCGTATGCAATAGTGCAATCCATTCAATAGATTGTACTCCAAAAATATCTTTGGCAATGTTTACATACAGGTAAAGGATTCCGGTTACAACTTGCAGCGGTAATAAAAACCACATTAAACCAAAGTAGGTTAAACGCTGAATTGGGTTCATTTTATTCTCAGGCGTTTTTTTCATTGGATGCGGTTCTTTCTTCATTATTCCCATTGAATAAAACCGAAACTGCTTATCGATCCCTTTTGTAGTAGGAAGAAACTGTTTATACATTCCAGAAACGATCATCCAAAATATGGTGAAAATCAATAATATTGAATATCCCCAACCAGCAATATTATGGATGTTTACAGCATTTTCGTAACCCAATAACTCATATGAACTATGTATTTCAAAACCGGTAACAGTTAATGTGCTTATGGCTCCAAACTGAGCCCAATGCCAGTATCTTTCGTAATTTCCGTATAATTTTATCTTTTCCATTTCTAGCTGTTTTCTTTTCGTTTGCGTTTTACTGAAAATACATATCGACCAATTGCATGGCTAAGCACTCCAAGTATTGAAAGGATTACTGATATCATACCAAACCAATCGATATATGCTTCGTATGTTTTACCAGGCATGTAGAAATCATTTAATTCCGATAAACGACCATCTCTACTGTGGCACTCTTTACACGATAAAGTTTGTTCTTTAGGAGCAACCTGATGGCTTAAAGGCCAATAAACATCACTTCGAACAAAATCGTAACTTCCACTATATTCTCGACCCACGTATTCCATTCCTAAAACAGCTGCTGTATCGTAATCGAAATCTTTCCAGAAAGCTCCTTCGCCTTCATTTTTGGCCCATAGTTTTAAATTGATTAATTCGTTGGTGCCTGTGTCATAAATTTGTTTCCCACGGTGAACTTTAACCGGCCATATTTTAGCTTCAGAATCCTTATAATTACCCATTAGCTCATTAATTTTTACAGGAGTTTCGTCAATCTTATCGCCTGTTACATAATGATCGGCTGTACCGTTAAACCAATAGTATTCGGGTTCAACATTATCGTCCCAAACAAAATTCCCTTTTATGGTTAGGTAGTTATGGTTACCATCTACGTCACTCTCGTGATAAGGCTGTCCATCTTTTGTATCGCCTGCAGTAGACCAGTCCCACCATAATTTAGTACCATTGCCTTTAGCATAAGTCGGAATATGACAAGTCTGACAAGCTACTTTTTCGATATGATTATCGTAAATACGGTTTTGGTGAGGTGCATCGGTATGACACTGTTCGCAACCAATACGGTTTTTATTCATTGCTGAAACCGAATAGAGTTTACCTTTTATATTATGATTCTCGGTAAGGTGACAATCGGTACACTGCATGTCGATTCCTTCGGAAGTCATGTGAACATCAATTTCACGAGAACAGTCTAAAAGTGATTCTTCTAAATCGCCATGTTTTACATTGTTTCCACCACCACCATAAAAGTGACATATTCCGCAGTTTTCGCGTTTTGGCAAACCAACATTTGCACTTATATAATTATAGTCTGGAACGGAATAGAATTTATTAGCCGTTTCTTTAGTCGCTGGCATTCCAGCTTCCCCTTTTTGTTTAAAGTAAGTTCCAGTATTATCGTGGCACACTAAACAGTCGATGTTTCGAGGATCTTCAAAGTCAAATGATTTGTCTTTCCAACCGTATCCAATATGACAACGCATGCAAGAACCATTATTTCCAACAGCACCTGTACAAAAGTTATTAATCAGGTTTTTCTTACCAATAGAAACCTCTCTCCCATCAGGCAAAACCGTTTCACGTTCCCATCGCCAATGCGCAGTAGCCATAATTTCCTCGTCACGCTTGGTATGACAAGTCAAACACGCTTCAGTCACATCTCTTGGATCGGTAAAATCTTGTTGTAGTAGCTTATAAGAGCTATGATCGGCCGCAATTTGCCTGTTTGCTTGCAATATGGCTTTTGGCTTCACCGGATTGCTGGTTGTTTGCTTTAATTGAAAAAGTATAACGGCAGTAAAAATTGGCAATAAAACCACCACTGCCAAAGTTTCTAAGCGCTCTTTCAAGTTCCCCTTCATAAAGTCAAAATTTTAGGTTTTGTTATGATATAAAAATACTTTTCGCTCCAATACAATAGTGAAACTGCACCTTGAAGTACAACGGGATAAGAAATGATACTTGAAGAAGATAAAGTTGACGTACGTCAATGAATTAGTTGATATATTTATATACTTTTATGTGTTAAAATCAAGAAATAAAATTATGCCAACGAATACATCAGTACCATACAGTTGTTCCTTTTCTTTTTCGGAAGCAAAAATATTTGATATGCTTACGGCTGAAGAGCTTGATCTCATTGCCAAAAACAGCATTGAGGTGAAATATAGCAAGGGTGAAATGATATTCAAACAAGGTACTTTTGCAACCCATGTTGGTCTTCTCACACAAGGGCTTGCGAAAATGTTTATTGCAAATGATAACAACGATCAAAAGCTAATTTTAAAAATACTACCTCCAATTAATCTATTGGGAATATCTTTTTTGAGCGAAGAAAATTCCGTATTCTTTTATTCTTGTAAAGCCTACATCGATTCTACTGTAGAACTAATTGAAATAGCAACGCTTCGTAAAATAATACTTCAGAATGCCGCTTTTGGAAAGCGCATAATCGATATTATGTGTGAACATACTTTAATTAATTATGGTCGTTTTTTCTGCATGACCAATAAACAAACCTATGGTAGAATGGCCGATGTGTTACTATGCTTAGCCAATCGAATCTACAAACAGAGCTCATTCGAGTTGGAACTATCACGTAAAGAGTTGGCTGAATTAGCAGGCATGTCTATTGAAAGCACAACCCGAATTCTCACAAAATTTAAAAGCGAAGGTTTAATTACAACCAAAGGAAAAACATACGATATTATTGATAATGAAAAACTGGTTGAAATAAGCCAAAAAGGGTAATTTGAAAATTGTAATTCTTTAATAAAAGGAATTAAAGCATTCAATTGCTGTACATTTTATCAACAAGCTCACTAAAACCTTGTTCCAATAAATCTGCAATATCTGAATCAAAGACTTTCGATTCTTCGAAACAACCTATTTGAGGCATTCTATAGCTACATTTCCCCCACTCTTCTGCATCAACGATATAGCTCTGATAATCGTTCACTGTTCCTAAAAGCATAGTATATGGTCCAGGTAACAAGCCTTCAATTTTTTGGCCAAAACCCGACAGAGGTTCACCCGGAACCATTGCCATTTGAATTGAACCTAAATCGAGAATTGAAAAATGAGTTGTTTTTTGAGTAATTTTTCCATCTTTCAACCTACATTTTTCAGTTTGAACTTCAATAGTAATTTCTGCTTCTTCGCTAAATTCAAAAGCATTCAATACCTCGTCAGCAATTGCAACACCCAATTCTTCGGCCATTGTGAATGTACCTCCATCACGACCATATATCCATTTTTCATGTATTGCAATAGGATTGATATCACCATAACTTCCATTAAGGTAGATTGCTGTTCCACCCAAGGCCTCCTCAACATGATTCCGAAGATAATAAACATAATCAGCTGTAATTTCATAATTATCAGGCCCCAATACAACAGGGTGGCAGGCAAAATTAATCACAGTTGCCAGCACCAAATCATCTTCATCGAGAAAGCCAATACTAGTAAATTTCTGTGTGACATCAACAGTAGGATGACGTCGGTTAATTATTGGTGCATCACACATACCGGTTTGAAAAACAGCTCTTGCTTTTTGGGTATTTTCCAAGGATTCAAAAACAGCTTCAGTCACTAAATCATTTACTATATTTCTATATTTTCTGCTGTCGTTGCTAATATCTAACATTGCTGGACCTGAGTGAGAATGAATGCAATGAATAAAAATATGATCATCGTCTATTCCTGTATTCTTACTTATTTGATGAATTAACTCATTGTTATGAATTTTCAACATACCAATAAGGTCCAAGGCTATCAAAACTACCACTTCTTCCCCATCAATAATGCTAATACATCTAGCGCTTATCTGATCGTGAACCTCATTGCATGTACGAGGCTCGTAACCTTCGAGAACAATACCCTTATATTCAGTTGGTGTTATGTTTGCAATGGCAACACCTACACTTAACCCCTCACCTTTTGAAAGTGCCTTTTTTATTGGAGTATTTGAATCAAATTTTAAACACGCTACCATTGTCAGTACTAGTATAACTGTAAGCAAGGTAATTAAAGGTGTTATTTTAGTCATAGTCGAACAAAAATATGAAACATAAAACTAAGACAAAAAAAATATTCTCTAAAAAAAACCATTTCTTATATCGTGCACGATATTTTTCATATATTTGTATCGTAAACGATATATCATTAAATGTATGAATAATAAATTTTATGAATTAGGAGCAAAAACAATTCAAGGCAAATCAGTAAAAATGGAAGACTACAAAGGGAAAGTAGTTTTAATTGTTAATACAGCAAGCAAATGCGGGTTTACACCACAATCCGCTGGTCTTGAGGAATTAAATAAGAAATATAAAGATCAAGGTTTAGAAATACTTGGCTTCCCTTGTAATCAATTTGGAAATCAGGAACCAGGCGATGCTACCGAAATCCAAGAAGGATGTTTAATTAACTATGGCGTATCCTTTCAAATGTTTGAAAAAATTGAGGTGAATGGTGATAATGCAAGCCCAATTTTCAAATTTCTGAAGGAAGCCTTACCTGGCACTCTGGGTAAAAAAGTAAAATGGAATTTCACCAAGTTTCTTATTGCTCCTGATGGAAAGCCTTACAAACGTTTTTCACCCACAACAAAACCCGAAAAAATGGAAAAAGACATTCTAAAACTTCTGAATAAGTAACAGCATACCCTAAAAATTGAATTAATAGGAATTAATAAAGGGAACCGCAAAGTTTCCCTTTTCTTTTTATCTTCGCTTTAAGACAGGCAATTTGCCCTAAACTATAGTACTATGGAGGAACTAAAATTGGAGAATCAATTGTGTTTTCCTTTCTATTCTATTTCAAGATTAATTATTCGGAAGTATAAACCATTTCTAGATGAACTTGATATTACCTATCCACAATATTTGGTATTATTGGTTTTATGGGAAAACGATCATCAACCAGTAAATGATATTGCTAAAAATCTGCATTTACAAACCAATACTGTAACACCTCTTTTACAACGTTTAGAAAAAATGAAAATTGTTAATCGTAATAAATCACAAAAAGATGAACGTAAAGTAATTGTTAGTTTGACTCCTAGTGGAAATGAAATGAAAGAAAAAGCTAAAAATATTCCAAAAAAACTAATGGACGGAGTTAATATAAATTTGCAGGATTTGATTGAATTGAAAAATCAACTAAACATTATGATTGAAGCGTTAAAATAAGCCTTATTGATTACACACTAAAACAACCTATTTAACTATTAACTTATACACTATGAAATTTTCATTTATTATTCTTATTGCATTTTTTACATTTTCGTGTGCCCCAGAAAAAATTGAATTAATCGATTTACACATTCACCTTAAAGGTGATTTAACCATTGAAGAAGCCATAACGAAATCGGAAAACGATGGAATAAAGTATGGAATTGCAGTGAATTGTGGCCTTGGATTTCCTGTACAAACCGATGCTCAAATCGATTCATTCAGATCTTACATGCAAAATTACCCACAATTTTATGTTGGTATGCAAGCCGAAGGACGTGAGTGGTTGAATCTTTTTTCACCAGAAGCTATAGCCAAGTTCGATTATGTATTTACCGATGCAATGACCTTTACCGATGCAAAAGGCAGACGCAATCGAATTTGGTTAGCCGAAGAAACCTGGATTGACGATGAAGAAGAGTTTATGGATTATCTGGTACAAACTGCCACTACAATAATAGGCACTGAACCCATCGACATTTATGTGAACCCAACATACCTTCCTGAACAATTAGCTGATAGATACGATTTGTTTTGGACAACTGAAAGGATGGATATGCTTATAAATGCAGCAGTAAAAAACAAAGTTGCTATAGAAATAAACAATCGATTTGAACTTCCATCGGCTAAGTTTATTAAACGAGCAAAAGCTGCCGGTTTAAAGTTTACAATGGGCACCAATAATATCGATAAAAACTTTGATGGATCGGCATATACACTAAAAATAATTGAGGAATGTGCTTTAACTCAAAATGATTTTTGGAAACCAGAACAACACGAACTAGCAACTCATTATTAACAAATTACAGCTCTAGTTTTTACCTTTTTTTCAACGCATCGAGATAAAGACAAAGAGCTCTTATTTACAACGATTTTAATTACCTTTGCGCAACATGGAAAAAGAAGAAACACAAATGCATAAACTTTCCGATTGGTTGCCCATTTCGGCCAAAGAGATAAAATACCTTGGCTGGGATAGTATCGATGTAATATTATTTAGTGGCGATGCCTATGTAGATCATCCTTCATTTGGATCGGCTGTAATTGGACGCGTATTAGAAGCAGAAGGTTTAAAAGTTGCAATTGTACCACAACCAAATTGGCGCGACGATCTTCGTGATTTTAAAAAACTTGGGAAACCTAATTTATTTTTTGCAGTTACTGCAGGTTGCATGGACAGCATGGTAAATCATTATACTGCCAATAAACGATTGCGTTCGAACGATGCCTATACACCCGACGGACGTTCAGATATGCGTCCCGATTATACTACAATTGTATACACCAATATATTAAAAGAATTATTTCCTGACGTTCCTGTTCTAATTGGTGGAATTGAAGCATCGTTACGCAGAGTTACACATTATGATTATTGGAGCGATAAATTAAAACCAACCATTTTACACAATACAAAAGCCGATATGTTGGTTTATGGAATGGGGGAAAAATCGTTGATTGAAATTGTAAAACAAGTGAAAGAGGGAAAGAAACTTTCTGAAATTAGGAACATTCCACAAACTGCATGGCTTCAATCTGAAGAACCTTCACATTTAAAAGAACACCCAGAAACCTCTTGGTTAGTTGATCACGAGACCTGTTTACAAGATAAAATTAAATTTGCCAGCAATTTCCGCCACGTTGAAGAACAGTCAAACCGATGGATTGGTGGACATTTAGTCCAAAAAGTATTTGATAATTGGTTGGTAATTAACCCACAATATCCACCCTTAGAAGAAGGTGAAATCGATAAAGTATTCGATTTGCCTTATACACGTATGCCTCATCCTCGCTACAAAGGAAAACGAATACCAGCTTATGAAATGATTCGTCATTCAATTAACGCGCATCGTGGTTGTTTTGGAGGTTGTTCCTTTTGTACCATTTCTGCCCATCAAGGCAAATTTATTGCCAGCAGGTCGAAAGAATCAATACAAAAGGAGATCAATGAAATAACAAAAATGCCCGATTTCAAAGGCTACATAAGCGATATTGGAGGTCCATCGGCCAACATGTACAAAATGAAAGGCAAGTACCTCGACATTTGTAAGGCCTGTAAACGCCCTTCTTGTATCGATCCTGGTATTTGTAAAAACTTAGACACTTCGCACCTTGCGCTTTCAGAAATTTACGACATTGCTGATCGGCATCCGCAAGTGAAGAAGGCCTTTGTAAGCAGTGGAATTCGTTACGACATGATTTTTGCCAAAGGGCACGACACACAAGATAACTTACAATACATGCGCGATGTAATTCACAAACATGTTTCGGGTCGCTTAAAAGTAGCCCCAGAACATACCAGTGATGATGTACTATCGGTGATGCGCAAACCATCGTTCGAGATGTTTAAGAAATTCAATGAGTTTTTCAACGTTGAAAACAAAAAAGCCGGCCTCAAACAGCAATTGATCCCCTATTTCATTTCCAGTCATCCCGGAAGTGAGAAAAAAGACATGGCAAACCTTATGCTTGAAACAAAAAAGTTGGGATTCAACCTTGAACAAGTACAGGACTTTACTCCAACACCAATGACTGTAGCAACTGTTATTTATTATTCGGGAGTTCATCCCTATACCTTAAAGCCAGTTTTTACGGCTAAAACAAAAGATGAAAAGTTAGAGCAACGCAAATTCTTCTTCTGGTACAAACCTGAATACAAAAATCAAGTGAACCGTGAATTGTCAGAAATGGGAATGCAAGCACCAACAAAAGGTATCACAAAAAATCCACTCCCTAAAACAAGTAAAAAGCGAAAGAAGAACTAAGCACAAATGAAATTCAGCGATAAAAAACCTGCATTATTGTTAATCAATATCCAAAAAGGGTTTGAAAATGAAGATTTTTAGGGAGGAAATCGCAACACTAAACATGCCGAGAAGAATATCCAAAACATACTTAAAAAG
>JAQIBQ010000456.1 GCA_027859005.1 Prolixibacteraceae bacterium
TAAGCTAATTTGAAATGAAGAAATAAAAAATCGATGGTAAAATAGCCGATACTTAAACTTTAAATCAGATTAAAGTTCCCAATCTAAAAAATTTTACTCGATTTTGAAAAAAAGGTTTGATCACTAGAACATTCGGGTTGATTACGCATAAATCTTAGCTACTCTATACAAGAAAAAAAAAGTGTCACTTACACCTCTCAAGGTTGCTCTAAATGCTTTTTTTTTGCATTAAAAGATTCGGCAGATGCGTTTGTGCTTCTATTGTCGAAGTAGTTTAATATTTCAGGGTAATGAGTATAGACCGTTGCAGAGATTGTATTGAAAGATTTAAAACCAGCTTCAGTAACATCATTGAACCATCTGGCAAACTTTGTCCGAGCTACTTTTTTATCTTCGTTTTTAGTGAATAGCATTCTCAAACTGTGAGTTAAGCTGTATCCTTTTTTTATGTCTGGATACATTTCAAATAATATTGCAGCTCTTGCTTTTTGATTTTCAGTCCATTTATCGCCGGATTTGAACAGTAGATATCTACTTCTAGCTAATAATTGCTTTTTAGTATCCCCATTTTTTATAAGCTTTAAGGTGTATTTTACTTGTTTCTTTCTCTTTCCATTTTCGGCATCTTACAACAAAGAAAACTGCCTTGTCTCTTAATGGGAAATCTTTGAATACGAACTGGTTCGTCGAAGCCATTTGAAACCAATTCTTTTGAGGAAAACTCTGATGGTGGTACTTTCTTCTCATCCAGATAAAGTTGTAACTGATTATTCTCTATCTCTCTGATTTCTTTTAAATCAAAGTATTCAAATATCTCGTAGGGTAACAAGTAGCGTAATAAAGTATCTAGTTCCATTTTGATAAAAATGGAAAATTATTAGATATCATCCCGAATGTTCTGCTGATCCATTTTTTTGAGCCACGATTACTGTAATTTCAATTATAAAAAGTCAGGTTAAATATTTTCTGCTGTTTAGGGGCAGAAGAGTGATTGAAGTGAATTGTTGATATTCTGGTTAATAATGCAGAAAAAAATTAGCTGACAAAATATGTATCGAATTTTTTTTATTCGTGTGTTGTGGTTTACGATGTTGTTCGGTTTGCTTATGCTTAAAGCTATTAACGATGATTGTGTTTTCTGAAGAAATGTAGCTTTTATTAACGGTTAAAGCTTTAATAGAATTAGTAGATAGTATCGTAGGTTTATGGAAAAAAAAGTTTTAATTTAAAGGTTTTTAGGGTAAAGTTTTTGGAGTTAGATGTAGTTATTGTTTAAGCAAAACAAATGAACGTAAAAGGGAAAATATTGGTTGTTGATGATAATTATACAGCAAGCGAATTCATCAAAATAGTATTGGAAGAGGAGGGATATATAGTACAGACTGAACAAAGTGGAGAAAAGGTACTATTTGTTATGAATGAAATTCAGCCTGATTTAATCTTACTCGACTTATGGATGCCTGGAATGAATGGGTTTGAAGTTTGTAAAATGCTTAAAGCGGATGTCCAAACCAAAGATATTCCTATCATCTTTTTGAGTGCAACAACCGATACTGCAGAAAAAGTGAAAGGCTTTCAACTAGGAGCTGTCGATTTTATTTCTAAACCTTTTGATCAAACAGAACTGCTTGCAAGGGTTCAAAACCATTTGCAAATAAACCAAATGCGTTTGCAGCTTGAAATACAGGCAAAAGAATTGGCAGAATTCAACAGTCAACTTGAGATAGAGATCATACGTCGTAAACAAGCAGAGGAAAGGTACGATGCTTTTATAAACGCTGATCTGGACATGATTTTTGTAAAAGATGAGCATTTCAGGTATCTGGTTGTGAACGATGCTATGGCAAAGTTCTTTGGAAAGACAAAAGATGAGATGCTTGGTAAAACCGATCAGGAACTAACTGATGTAAATGTTGTGTTCCCTTGTCAATCATCCGATCGGAAAGCAATGGAATCTAAATCAGCTTTCAAAATTGAAGAGCAGTTAGGTAACAGTTTTTGTGAAACAACCAAGTTCCCTCTTCAATTGAGTGGCAATAGAAAAGGAATTGGTGGAATTATTCGCGATATTACTGAAAAGAAGCAGGCAAATGAGAACCTGTCGAAGTTTAAAATGGGAATTGACAGCTCAGCTAATGCCATTTTTATAACCGACCTGGATGGAACTATTGAAT
>JAQIBQ010000474.1 GCA_027859005.1 Prolixibacteraceae bacterium
TTTTTAGTCTCATCATGGTATTCCAACACACCACTTAAAGTTGCCAATAAATAACTTTCGTTTGTTGAAAATATATTCTTAACAATTGACCTGATTTGAAAGTCTAGTAATTGAGTAAGCTTTGGAGTAGGTGTTTCAAGGTTTACCAAGAATAAGCCTTCTAAGGTAGATACTAACAATTCATTTTCCTGAATTTTTGCAATTTCTACAATGTGATTATTTAGTAAAGGATGATCAATTTGAATTACTTCATTCTTGATAAAGTTGAAGAATAATAATGAATAATTTCCTAAAATTACTGTTTCGCTATCCCAAGGTACGATGCTCGATACTTGATTGCTACGTAGAATATTCGGTGAATTATTAAGTGTAATTGATTTTTTTACTGAATAAGTTGAATCAATAATGTTTAAACCTGCTCTTTCGGTTCCAACAAGTATTGAATTGTTGGAAGATGCACATAAAGAGATGATGTTGTTTTCATTGATTTGATAGTTTGATTCTGATTCCTTTAAATAAGGATGTACTTCGTAAGTTGTGAGATCAATTCTGAAAAGTCCCGATACAAATGTGGCTACCCATAAATCGTCGCCATTAATGAGTAAGTCTTTTATTTTTAGTGCATTAAATTCTGGATTTATAGTTGAAAAGTTAACCGCATCGTATCCATCGTATCGGTATAATCCCTTCCAAGTACCTAGCCAAATGAAACCTGATTCATCTTGTACTAATTTGTTAATTGCACCTTCTGGCAATTCAGTTGAAGAAGATAAATCTTCAAGGATTACATTCTGTAGTGCAAAAACACTTTTAAAAAGAGACAGAAATAAAACGAATATTATAATAAATGATTTTATTGTTTTTACCCCCATGTTCTATGTTCTAACGTTAACGAATCAAATTTACCAAAATAACCTAGATATGAAATTGATAATCTACAATTGGATATGCTATTTTTTAATTACTTACTCGTAAAATAATTCAATTCGGCTTAATTGTGTATCGTTGTTGATTTTTATTTTTAAATAATTTGATTTGCTGGCTTTGTTGAATGAATAAGCAATAGGAACCCAGTATCCATAGTCGCCTTTACCGTTGTTGTAACTATTTTGAGTTACTTCAATCTTAGTGAAATTGTAACCATCGTTAGAAATTTCGAACGAAAGATTATTCGAGTCTTCAGAGCAAAAGGAATAAAGCTGCATTGAATTTATTTTTCCGGGCACGAAGTAGATGATTTCATCACCAGAATTACCACTTAAGCGATACATGTCTTCTTTGAATTTTCGGTCGTCGTCGGTTTCTATTTGAATGCTTTGAGAACAAAAATACATTTCACTGAAATTCTGCATGTTATCAACCAATGCTTTGCTTTCGATTTTAACAGGTCCAACTGTATTTGAAAAATCAGATTCTCCAGCACTATTTTTTGCAACAAGTTTGTAAAAATACGATTTGCCTATTTCAACCGATTTGTCGTTGTACAAAGGAAAATATTGAGTATTTGCATCAGAAAGATTGTACGCAACTTGCAAATATCTGCCGTTTTCAGTTTCCGAACGGTATAAATCGTAAGACGAAGCACCAGCAGATCCACGCCAGTTAATTTTTCCTGCGTGTTCGATCGGTAATAGTTCAGGGGCTAAAGGTTTGGGCAGTGGTGGAGGAGTTAAACCATCGATGGCGTATGCTTTTTCGCGCATAAGTGCCATTAGGTTTGCTTCGTCGTATTCAATACCTGAAGAAAAGCCAGGCCAATGGTACGACTTGTATCTGCCAAATCCCAAAGGTTCTGAATGCCAGTAAAATCCACCTTTGGTGCGGTGAGCTCTAAGACCCCAAATAAGCATTCCAACAATATCGGTTTCAAGTATTTTATTTATGTATTGTTCAATGGCTGGTGTAGCTACAAATCCAAATTCACCAATCATGTAAGGTTTGCGTCCAGCAATAATTTCGATGTTACGGTTAACGTTTTCAATAAATTCGATTGGATTTACTTCGTAGTGATGTGAATGTACAATGTCGATAGATTTCTCGATTATAGATCCTTCGCGCACTGGTCGTTTGTCTATTGCATGATATCCATCTAAAACAAGGTGGTTGGTATCTTGTGATTTTATGTAACGGCAAATGTCAATGGTCCAGTCCATTGGGCAGGTAAGTTCGTTGCCCGTTTCCCAGCACATAATGGCTTTGTCGTCTTTATAAGGAATTCCTGTTATGGTATTGGTGCGGTTGATCGTATATTTTATGGTTGCTTTAAAATCATCGATTAATTGAGGATCGGTCCAAAATTCTTCTTTGGTTTTTCCTCTGAAATGGGCATATTGTGGACGGCCACCCATCCATTGCCAATTGTTTAATAACGAGAAAATTATTCGAACGTTGTATTCATTGGCTAATGCCAAAACAAGATCCATGGTTTTGAAAGATTCTTCGGAGAATTGATTCGGGCCTAGAACATAGGTTGGTGTTCCCTCTGGTTCAAAATCAATTTTAGCAGGAATTGTGTATAAGCGAACAACTTTCCCTCCCATTTGCGAAACCGATTCGAATACATCTCTTAATTCAAACTCATCGGGTAAACTATAAGCATGTAATTGTGAAAATTCGAATTCATCTTCGTTATAATGCAGTGTAGGTATGTTGTAAGAAATAAATCGAAATTCATTTTCACCATCCATTAACTTATTCCCATTAACTGTAATAAAATTTTCAATTTTCTTTATCTCATCAGTTTTTGGTGTACAAGAAATAATTAAAGAACTGACAAAAAGAAGAATTAGTAGTGATAAATTTGCTTTCATTTTAAAAATTCAAAGGGTTACTACTTAGTAGCTTTAATGGTTTCGGTTTTACTACCAAAAGTTGATTGTATGAAATAAATTCCAGATGGAAACCGATCCATTGAAGATAAGGTTTTTACTACGAATATTATTTAAACTACAATATATAACTTATTCGTTTCTAGTATACATGTTAGGCAAATTGTTTTCAAAAAGAGTGGAGGGATGGTTGTAAAATTTCATAAAATCATCAATGGCACTTTGTCCTTTTTCAAAATCTTTTTCAATGCCAATGTAAGGATAGTAAAACTGAGATTTGTGATGTTTGCTCCAATCTGCACTGTACCAACTTTCAACCCAAACCAAACGGTTTAATTTTGGATTAGAAACAATGGGCTCAAGAATGTATTTCGACCAATAATTATGAATTTCTTCAGGATATCTATATTTATTGTCCTGCATTCGCAATCCTGTTTCTGTAATTGCAGCAACTTTTCCATGCTCTGCGGCATAATCGGTTAATTTTTCAAGCTCTTCAATACACATTTCCATTGGTTTGTAGTGTATAGCACCCATTTCATACATGTCAATTCCTAAAATGTCAACGTATTCATCGCCCGGGTAATATTCCATTGCGAATTTTGTGTCGGGGCTCCATACGTACAGTACATTTCGTACACCTTGCTTACGCATGTAATCTACCGTCATTTGGAAAAGTTTTATGTATTCTTCGGGAGTACAACTTTCTGAACCCCACCAAAACCATGAACCATTCATTTCGTGCCAAGGGCGAAATGTTAAGGGAAATCCAAGGTCTTTAATCGTTGAAATTACTATTTCGTCGAGTTGTGTGTAAAACCAATCTAATTCGGGGTTTTCAGATCGATCACCTCCGGCAACAATTTTCTTTAATAAGTTTTTGTCTTTTGTAAAGCCATCTTTATTTTTTGAATAAAATGAGTTACTCTCTTTTCCTCTAAAATGCCAGCAATATCCAGTAACAGCACCTCTGTTATAGGCTGCTGTCATTGCTTTAATATCGGCTACTTTTAATGAGTCCTTTTCAAACCACATAAAATCACTTTCGTAATAGGCTGGATTTTGACCTGTTATTTCTTTGCAATCAGAATTGTTAAACCCATCGTAAATGTGAGTTTCTTTATACATTAAAGTAGTAGGATTTGCACATCCATACATTATTTCCCCTTCGGTTGCCATTTTCTTTAAATTTGAGAAAAGGTTCTCAGTGGCATCGTTGCGTAAACTATTTTTTTGGGTCGATTTATTATTTGATTTACACATTGAAGTAGATAATGCAATTAGTAGAAGAAATAGGAAAACAAAGGTTTTCATAGAGTTTTGTATTTAAAATAATTTTTGAGGATATAATATAGTTTTATATTTATGAATAGCCAATTACTATTCAAGTTCAATATTAATTTCTATTCAGTATCGAATTGTGGGGCTATTAGCACAATATCGGGGGACTAATATTTCTATATATTTGATTGGTTTCTTTTTTTTGAGATAGAATTATTGATGCTTTGTTTTGGATTTAGGTTTTAATGTTTTATAAATGAGTTGTATGTATTTAAATAGCAAAGCTCACAGTCTAATAACTTGTGAGCTTTGCTATTTTGGCTCGTTTAAAATTGTCTCGCTTTTTGTAATAGCCCAAAATTAATAAGACCACCAGTAAAAAACATAATTAAACTGTATATGGCAGGTGCAATTGCTTAATGCGAATTCGAAAGTAAAACAGTTGCAATAGTATCTGTGATAATAGGAAACTGTATTTGGATGGGTCATAACATGGGAGATGATGTAGATAATAAAAATTGGGCTTGTTGGCAAGAAGCGATTCATGTTTGTCCTTCGGGTTGGCATTTGCCAACAAATGTAGAATAGACTGATTTGTAAAAAATAGATTAGCAAATAATGAGCACAACTACGACGAAACAATTAGAGGTGGAGCAGCTAAAATAGCCTAAGCCATGTGTGTGAAAAGTGAATTGAATGATTATCTCATAGATATGAAACAGTATTTCCCCGGAACTCCCGGAAATGATCTTTCTAAAAATAATAGCAGCGGTTTAGATGCGTATCCAGAAGAATATGACTTCGCAATTGATGCTCTGATTATGGTTAGATTTTAAAATCTAATGACAACATTTCATTTCTTGTTTCTCTTCATTGAATTTTGGGCTTAGATAGGGTATGCCAAGATTCATCCCTCTAACAATAAAAAGCAATCCTAGTAAAACAATAAATATAGGGATCAGTTTCTGGATGCGGTTTAATATTTTGCCTTTTATTAGGTTGCTGAAATAAACGATTAAAAACATCATTGGGAGGGTCCCTAGGCCAAAGAGGAACATAAATAGAACGCTACTGGTTAATGATGGGCTCACCAATGCTCCCGATATTGCGATATATACCAATCCACAAGGAAGTAGTCCATTTAATAAGCCAATAATAAATAGTGTTGATGGTTTTGGATTTTTTAATCGTTTAGAAATGCCACGTTGTATAAATCCAGCATTTTTAAAAGATAGTTTTTGAACAAATGCTTTTAAATTAAAAACGGACGCTAATACAACTGAAAGTATCATAATGGTACCAGCTACTATCGAAACCCATTGTTGAATTCCATATATTTTTGCACCAACACCTATAAAGCCCAAAATTAAACCCATTGTAGCATAGGTTATTGCACGGCCTAAATTGTATAATAAGGCAGCGCTTATTCTTGAAAATCCAGTTTTTTGAGAAACCGGTAATGCCATTGCTAATGGGCCACACATGCCAACACAGTGCAAACTTCCTAACAATCCAATCATAAAACCTTCAAATACAAACATTTTATTATTTAATTAATGGTTAAAACCCTGCAATTTGCTGCCAGCGATTTTCAATTCATTGCAGCTACTTTCAGTTTCTATAAACTTTTGTTTTCATTGACCGAAGACAGGAGACTGAAGAGTGAAAGGTGTGTTGAATGTTTTTTTCCGTCTTCTGACTTCCGTCTTCCGTCCATTTCTCAATTTGTTTTATCGAATTCCATTCGATTTTTAAACTTATGTATTTCTAATGCATAGTGGTTTAGTTTTTTGAAGATTAATGCAGAATTGAAAAGTGTATTTATAACATTTAGTAAGTCGATATGTTTGCGTCCCTACTCTATATAGTTTCCCTCTAAAATGAAATAGAAATATTTTTTATACAATAGCGATAGGGGTAAAACTATTCTCTGTTATCTAATACTTAACTAGACTGGTTTGTGTTTTGATAAAATAACTAAATTGGCGTTTTTTAAATAATAGAGATGTTGAGAAAATTATTCGGGGTATTAATTGTGTTTTTTTCTATTTGCTTTTCAGTTGAGGCGCAAATTTCATTAAATTTTAATTCCAATTATTCTTACTTAAAGGGATCAGAAGCCAATAATTTACCTTCATATTGGATGACTTCATCTTATAACGATTCAAACTGGAGTATTTCAAATGCTCCATTTCGCTATGGCGATGGAAACGGAGGAACTGTTTTGTCCGATATGCGAAACAATTATTCAACGGTATACCTACGCACTAAATTTGAGGCTCAAAATACGAACGATATTGAGAACGTTTCTTTGAATATCGATTTCGACGATGGTTTTATTATTTGGGTGAATGGCAAGGAAGTGTTAAGCCAAAATGCACCAAATAATCCTAGTTCATTGAGCTTTGCCTCTGATTTACATGAATCAGGATCAGCTCAAAATTTTGTACTTGATGCAAAAGATATGAATTTGCTTGAAGGTGAAAATTTGCTTGCAATACAGCTCTTCAATTACAACCTCGAAAGCTCCGATGTATATTTCGATATGGAAATGAGGGCTATTGTTTTAAATTCTGCACCAGAAACATCTGATTCTTTAAAAGTGATCTTTAGTCACAATGCCGGGTTTTACGACCAGAGTTTCTCTTTAACCATGACTGTTCCCGACGATTCCTATACCATTCGGTATACCATTGATGGTAGTAATCCGCAGACTTCTGTCGGTGTACAAAATGGTGGGAAGTCAAAAACAATTACAATCAATCCTGCGAGTGCATCGGGACGAGCTGCAACACCTTGTTTTTTAGTACGCGCTTCGTTGGTTCAAACTGGTTTAGCGCCATCAAAACCAACTACGCAAACCTATATTTTCCTCGATAATGTTATCAACCAAAATTATCCGGGTGGTGCTTGGCCTTCATTCAATGTGAATGGACAATACATCGATTTGGAAATGGATAGAGATATTACCAACAGTTCTGTTTATAAAAGTAAAATGCGCGATGCCTTGCTCGATTTGCCTTCTATTTCAATTGTAACCGATATCGACAACCTATTCGGAGCTACTAATGGGATCTATGTAAATGCCCTACAGCATGGATATGAATGGGAACGATTTTGCTCTGCTGAGCTTATTAATCCAATCACGAATGATGGATTCAATATTAATGCAGGGCTAAGAATAAGAGGTGGATATAGCCGACATAGTCAATTTCCAAAACATGCTTTTCGACTTTTTTTTAGAAGCGAATATGGACAAGGAAAACTAAAATATCCGCTTTTTGAAAACGAAGGAGTGGATGAGTTCGACAAGATTGATTTGCGTACTGCACAGAATTATGCATGGAGCAATGGCGACTCAAGAAATACAATGGTGCGTGAAGTTTTTGCCCGCGATTCTCAACGCGATATGGGGCAGCCGTATACCCGTAGTCGTTATTATCATTTATATTTAAACGGGATGTATTGGGGTGTTTTCCAAACTCAGGAACGTTCCGAAGCACGCTTTGCGTCATCGTATTTTGGTGGACAGCCCGAAGATTACGATGTTGTTAAGGTAAATGGTGATAATTATGAGTATGTTATTGAAGCAACAGATGGAAACCTCGATGCTTGGGAAGAGGTTTGGGATAAAACTCAAACTGGGTTTAGCGCAAATAGCCGATATTTTTCATTGGAAGGGAAAAATGCCAAAGGCGAAGCAGTGAAAGGTGAAGAGAAATTAGTGGATGTCGATAACTTAATTGATTATATGATTTCGGTGTTTTATTTAGGGAGTTTCGATGCGCCTGTTTCAGCTTTTCTTGGAAATCAAAGCCCAAATAATTTTTACACCATTTTAAAACGCGATGATAAAACAAAAGGCTTTGTATTTTTTATGCACGATGCCGAACATGCAATGATGATTGACAATGCATCGCCGGGAATTGGTTTATACGAGAACAGAGTTGAACTCGAGAACATGAATGTAAATCAGTTCTCGAAGTTTCACCCGCAATGGTTGCACCAGAAGTTAACTGAGAACGCTGAATACCGACAACGTTTTGCCGATAGAGCCTACAAACACTTATTCAACAATGGTGTTTTTACTCCCGAAATTGCCGATGAAAGGTTTATGAACCGTGCCAATGAAATTGAATTAGCGATGGTTGCTGAGTCCGCTCGCTGGGGCGATTCACAATCGGGGAATCCTTATACCGTTGAAGATTGGAGTAGGGAAATTAACAATGTCCGCGATAATTTTTTACCTTATCGCACCGATATTGTAATTGATCAGCTTGTCGATGCTGATTTAATGAACACTATAAATCCACCAAGAATTACTCATAAAAATGAGATAGTTCTTGATAATAGAGTTGAATTTGCGAATAGCATACAGCTCACACTTGAATTATACCGTAGCACAGGCGACATTTACATTACGCGAGATGGTTCTGATCCGAGAGGCCTTGGTGGTAATGTAAGTGCCAATGCCGAAAAAGTTGAGAACAATAAATTGTTATACATAACAAAAACTACATGGCTTAAAACTCGTGTGAAAAGTGGAAATAATTGGAGTGCGTTAAGAGAAATGCATGTGGTTCATGCAAACGAAAATTTCACCAATCTAAAAGTTACTGAGCTAAATTACCATCCTGTCGATTCTGTTATTGGAATTGATACCATTAGTGGAAAATCATTCGAATTTATAGAGCTTAAAAATACAGGTTACAACTCCATCGATTTATCGAATTTGTATTTCGAAGAGGGAATCAATTTTGACTTTAAAGAAAATGCCATCGTCGGACCTCGTCAGTTTTACGTGCTTGTATCGTCGTCAAAGTGGTTTTTTGAACGCTACGGTGTTGCTCCATCAGGCGATTTTAGCGGTTCACTATCAAATTCGGGAGAACAACTACGTTTGCTAACGAATTCAAATCAAGAAGTATTCAATTTTGAATATTCCGACTCAGATCCTTGGGCAACAGAACCCGATGGATATGGTTATACCTTAACTTCCTCAATGGCAAATCAAGCTGGGAACTCCAACGAAGTGAATTACTGGAAAGTTTCCACATATTACCATGGTTCACCATTTCACGACGATTTAGGCTTCAAATTGGATGATGAACAAGCAAGTATGGATGTGCAAAATATTTTACTTTATCCAAATCCAACCAACAACTTTCTGTATTTAAAATTAAATGGTAATGAAAACGTATTTACTGAAATATACACCTTGAAGGGTGAAAAAGTATTCAGTAAAGGGTTGAGAAATGGTGCTTTCATCGACCTCGTTCAACTGAATATTAAACCCGGAATACTATTGGTTAAAATGAATTTCAAAGGTGTTCAAAGAATTGAAAAGATATTATTTGGGAGGTAGTCTCCCCCCTAACCCCCTAAAGGGGGAATGAAATTTTGAACTTGAATTATTTATAAATTTATTTCGAGTAAGTCCACCTTTTTGCATTAACCTTTCTCCTAAGATTGGATAAGCCCCCTTTAGGGGGTTGGGGTGAGTTTATTTCAAGCTAACGTTCGTATAATCCACTCTTTGATCGTGATAGGTTTCAGCAATCTGATCGAGAATGCGAATTACATCGTCGTAGCTAACCGAGCGCAAAAGTTCAATTCTTAATTCTCTGAAATTGGGTAAGGCTGGAAAGTATTTTGCAAAATGACGGCGCATTTCAAAAATGGCTCTTACCTGATCGTCTTTCCATTCGGCTGAAATATTCAGTTGATCTTTTACATTTTGAATCACTTCTTGCACGGTAGGTGGTGGTAGTATTTCACCTGTTGCAAAATAATGTTTTACTTCTTTAAATATCCACGGACGGCCAATGGCTCCACGACCAATCATTAGGGCATCAACCCCAGTTTGATCGTAAAACTGTTTTGCTTTTTCGGGGCCGTTAATGTCGCCGTTGCCAATAATTGGAATGTGCATGCGTGGATTGTTCTTCACTTCACCAATAAGTGTCCAGTCGGCCTCGCCAGTATACAGTTGTTTGCGAGTACGGCCGTGTATGGCCAGTGCTTTTATGCCTGTGTCTTGCATTCTTTCGGCTACATCAACTATTATTTTGTTGCCTTCGTCCCATCCCAAGCGTGTTTTGGCGGTAACTGGAGTTGAAACAGCGTTCACAATTTGGCGCGTCATTTCAACCATTTTAGGTACATCTTGCAACATACCGGCACCCGCTCCCTTTTTCACAATTTTTTTCATGGGGCAGCCGTAGTTGATGTCGATAAAATCGGGTTGAAACTCTTCAGCGACTTTTGCAGCAGCTACCATGGAGTCAATATTATGACCAAAAATTTGAATGGCAACAGGGCGGTCGAAATCGAAGAGTGTCATTTTCTGCTTCGTTTTTTTTACATCGCGAATTAGTGCTTCGCTCGAAACAAATTCGGTATACATGGCATCGGCACCGTATTTTTTACACATGTACCTAAACGACTTGTAGGTCACATCTTCCATAGGAGCCAGGAAGAGTGGCAGGTTTCCAAAATCGATATTCCCAATTTGCATGGCGCAAAAATAATTAAATTTTGCTTTTAAGAAGAGCTCAATGGATGCCATCCCATTTTAAGAGGATGGCTTCTATGTTAAATGGCAAGGAACGGGTTTAACCATCAGTGTTTTTATAATTCTTTCTGTAATTCATCCATATCGGCAATCAATTCATCTAACTTATTAAGCAAACTACCGTACATTATTTTTGAACTCATTTTTACTACCGCAATTCCCATTAATGCTAGAAAAATGCCTAAACCTGCAAAAACGAATACAATAAAGGCCCAATGAAATTTAGCGATTATTTGCTCGTATTTGTCAGAATTTTGGAATAGATACCAATAAACAGGTAGAATGGTAAGCGGCATGCCCAAACCAATTAATTTGGTGTAATAGGCTATGGTGGATTTGAAATACTTTTTAAACTCACTTAGGTATTGATAGCTGTTGGCAAGGCAATCGATTTTATTCAATGCTTTCAATTTGCTTTGGTTCAGCACAAACAATGCAATAACAAGTATCAAAACATAGCCTCCTAGTAGTACACTTTCCCATATACTAAATCCGATCATCAACAGTACGCCTAAAGGGAGAATACTGATTTGATCCATTTTAATTATCCGCTTGAACTTTTCAATTAATAATTGTGATTTCTGATTGTATAGATTGTTTATTCTAGGGGCGATTAATGCATTTTTATCAAGAAATCCTTCGCTCCAAATTTCCTCAATTGACTTTTCCATCAAATATTTTTTTTAGTCGTTCCTTAATTCTCAAAATACGTACTCCAATGTTATTGGGTTTTGTACCAATAATGTCGGCAATTTCTTGGTACGACTTCTCTTCTAAGTAGAGAAGTATCACAGCTCTATCTATTTCCGATAATTGACGAATAGCATCGTATAGTATGTTCAACGATTCGTTCGCAAATGCTTGATTCTGATCTGCCACATCCATAGGAAGGGCATCGGATGCAAAGTGCTGTACATTGTTTTTCTTTTTCTTAAGAAATGACAAACATACATTTAGGGTAATTCGGTAGATCCATGTCGACCATTTCGACTCATGGCGGAAACGTTCTTTACTTTTCCATATTTGCAAACAGGCTTCCTGGTAGTAATCTTCAAAATCTTCCTGTGTGTTGGTATAGGCCCTGCATAATTTGATAATAATAGGGGCATAGGGATAAATGAATTCGTTATAAAAGTCGGTGCTCATTTATTATCTAGTTACTGGTTAAAACCCTGCAATTTGCTTTCAACGATTTTCAATTTATTGCAGTTACATTAGTTTCTATAACTATTGAAT
>JAQIBQ010000099.1 GCA_027859005.1 Prolixibacteraceae bacterium
AGTATCGAGAATCATTAAAAAAAGTAGGGTGACATATATTCACCCTACGCAGGATAGTATTAAAAATACTTCCTTTTTGAAATAACAAATTTAAAAAATAATTAAGACTCTTATTTGGATTTAAACATAGAATCTTGATACCTGATATTAAATAGCTACAATTGAAATTAAAAATAAGAACGTACAAGTTGTATGCTATTCTTAAATAATAATTTTAACTCTATTTAGTGCTTGCCCGAAAAATCCAATTTCTGCGTGACGCCCATACTGAACCCCGTCACTTACGAAAGTAAACTCCCTGATTTTCAGAAAGGCCAAGCCTTGAAATTGAACTTTTCGATTCAAGCACTTGAAAAAAAAGTAGTTTTCTTGCTGACACTATTTAGTAGCAAGACACAAAAATCAAAAATTTGCATTGAATGTTAAAATGCTATAAGGGCATGACAATTGTTTTTATTGTATTTAAGATATATATATCTTGATGAATTCAGATCATTTTGATAAATGATGAATTCAGTACAAATCATATACGTCTCTAATCTTGATACTTATCGCCCTGCTGAATGCCTTTCTGACGGAGCGTCTTGATACTTGAATATGAATAGTTACAAATAATGATTGAGAAAAACTTGAACTTTTGTATCTGGTTTTTGTTAATTGTTTAATTCGTTTTTATGCGAATGTCAAATATTGAATTTTTTTTAAATCGGTAAAAAACACCGATTAATTAGGTTTTTGGGGTTAATTGCCGTCTGGTTCACAGACGGCTTTTTTTGTTTATTTCCCGTTTGTTATGCATTCTTTATTCATCCTGTATCAGAATATGACTGTTAAAATTCAACACATGAAAAGTATAGAGTAATAATAGTATCCGATTCAAAAAATAATTATGGGCTAAACACTAATGACTTTTTTCTAATGACAATTGACTCGTCAGCTCTGCTATAACCGAAGAATTCTTTTTTAATATCTGAATTTCAATAGTATACTATTTTTCCTTATATCGAGCTGACGTTATTTATTATTCAAGTTTAAATTTTTGCTTCCTAAAATAAGAACAATTCCATTTAAAGCGAAGGCACTTATAATTACTGCTGTACTATATTCTGAAAATTCAGAATAAGCTAATAACTTTCCTATTAATGCAACAATACCACCCACTATAATGCCTGTTGAAACATATTTCGATTTAATTTTAAATCCAATTAAACCTGCTAATATTGGCAATATAAATGCACCTGAATAAACAGATAATGCAATTAGTAACATACCAATAATTGAGGAGAAATTTAAAGTGATTACAATACTTACTATTCCTACAAATAAAATTGTTATTCTGGTTTTAGATAATGTCTTTTTCCCAAACTTATTCTTTTCCAATAAGTCAGTAATAATAATTGAAGAGCTTAATAGGGTAGTATCAGCGGAGGAAAGCACAGCACTTAATAATGCTAAAACAACAAGAGGCACAAGCCACGTAGGTAAAACTAATTGAGTTATTTCGATGAGGCTTGAACCAGAAGATTCGATGCCTGATAAGCTTGCCCCAAAAACACTTAAGTAGCCAATTGTAAAGGCAATTGGAATTAATAGAATGGCTGTGCTTACAACAGCTTTTTGTGCTATTTTGTCGTTTTTTGCACAAAATAAACGCGAATATATATCGGGGCCAGCTGTGAATGTTGAAGCGTAAGTAATCAATAATATAATTAGGTCTATCGGCTTGAAACTTGAATTGAAAGGAAAATCGAACTTTCTTGTTGTAATACTTTCTGTTGAAATGTATTTGTGTGTAAAAAACCCAATAACACCTATTCCTAAAACAATTAAAATAGATTGAATGAAATCTGTTTTTAAGATTGAAACTTGGCCTCCCGCAATGGTATAAACAATGAATACAATTCCTGAAACTAGAACGCCTATTTCATATTGTAATCCAGTGAAGCTGTTCAGAATTCGTGCTGATGCAATTATTTGAGCAGCAATTATTCCAATCCATGCAATTGGAATAATAACTGATGCAATTTTTTTGGAACTTCCGCCGTACATGGTGTTTAATAAATCGGGTAAAGTGTATTTGCCGATTTTACTTACTTTTTTTGAAAGAGGAACTAATGCGAATAGTCCAATTGATGCACTCAGCATAAACCAAGCTGTAGTCCAACCCATTTTTGAACCAGCATCAATGGCTCCAATAACTGCCGATCCTCCTAGTATTGTGGCTAATAAGCTTCCTGTAACGGACCAGTAGGAACCTCTTTTTTGTGCAACAAAGAAATCGGTATGGCTTTTAATTTTAGAATAGCTTTTAAAAGCAATGTAAAGTAATATCAGTAAGTAGAGCACTAAGATTGAAATTGTCATCATGGTTAAGTTTTCAATTATTTCTTGTGCAATAATGTTGAAATTGCTTTTGATAGTTTTTCTACACTCACTGGTTTCTGAATTATTGTATTGTTTTTATGTTGAAATATTTCTAGTATTTCAGAATCGATATTGAATCCTGTCATTAGTACTACTTTGATTTCGGGATTTATATTTTTAAGTTTTTTATAAACTTCTGAACCATCAAGTTGGGGCATGTGTTTGTCTAAAAGAACAAGATCGACATCTTGTATGTTCTCTTTGTAAAACTTAATTGCTTTCAACCCACTGGAGAAACTAAATACATTGTATCCTAGTTTTTTAAGTAATTCTCCAGTTACAATTCTTACAACATCTTCATCGTCGATAATTACAATATTTGCTGTCCCATTTATGATCAGTTGTTCATCAGGTATGATACTTTTGTTAATGATGTCGGTTTCTTGTTGGGGAAGATAAACCATTACGTCAGTACCATCAGAATTACTATTTACTTTAATTGTACCATAGTGCTCTTCAATTGTTTTAAGAGCAATTGTTAATCCTAACCCTGCATTTAAATCAGTTGATTTGGTAGAAAAGAATGGATCGAATATTTTAGGAATATCGTTTTGTTGTATTCCTTTTCCATTGTCTTTGATGCTTATTTTTAGGTATTTGCCATCATTTAAATTTGTTGTGTTATTTTTTGAGTCGCTTTCAAAATAAACTAATCTGGTTTCAAAAACAATTTCACCAGCACCCGAAATTGCACCAACCGCATTTTCAATAATATTAGAGAGTGCTATTTTGAGATGTGATGGATCTCCTAAAATACTTTTGTTTTTTCTGTCGAAATGAGTTTTGATGTTAATTGTTGGAGGAATACTAAGCTCATCGATTAATGTTTCAATAAGATCTGGTATATCTGTAATTACTTTTATTTTATTGCCTTTTTTCGAAAACGATAATAGGTTATGCGTTAGTTTCGATGTGTTGGAAATGGTTGTGAACAATGAATTGGCATAAGTAGCTAATTTTTTATCTTTCAAATTACTTTTCAGTAGGTATGAATTTCCATACATTTCCATTAGTTGATTATTAAATTTATGGGCAAAACTATTGGCGATGTAGTTTAGTGTTTTTAACCTTTCGTTATTTATAATTTCATATTCTTCATCTTTATACGATGTTACATCGTTTAGCATTTGAATTGCAAAATTAATTTCGTTAAATGAATCGGTTAACTGTGAAACATGCGAATTTATTAAACGTTTCTTTCCTTTATTATCAATAATTTCGATTGACTGGCTAAAGTCCTGAACTACATCAGTAAATAATTCTGAAAAATTTGAGATGAACTTAGGTAAACTTACCGTTTGTATAATTTCATCCAACCTCCAGTTATTGAGTTCTGCTATGTTTTTTTCAAATGCATTAGCATAGGC
>JAQIBQ010000067.1 GCA_027859005.1 Prolixibacteraceae bacterium
GGCTAACATTATCAGCCATAATCTAAGAATTGATCCTGAGATTTTATTGTTGGGAGGAACGGAAATCGACATTGCCGAACTTTATCGTGTTTCACAACAATCGATGGATAAACAACAAAAGGAGATGAACCAATTAAACGATTCACTTTCAGTTTTGAATACGAATTTTGCTCAATTGCATATTCAAATGGAACGAATGCAGGAAAGTATTAATGAGCAGAAAAAGTTATTTAAAGAACAAGGGAAAGAGCTTGTTGAAGGTAAAAATAAAATCATAAGCCAAAGCAAGGAATTATTTGATCAACAAGAACAAATTGAACAAAAAAAAGAACTTCTTGAAAAGCAAAAAGAATCTATTCATGAGCAATTGGTAGAGCTATCGGAGCAACAATCATACATCGATCGTCAACTAACCAAAATTAAAGAAAGTGAAATCGTTCTGGATAGCCTTAAAGGAGAAATCAACGATAAAAATTATGTTTTGAGTAAACAGAGTGACATCATTTACAGGCAAAAGGTGATGGTTATAATGGCTGTTGTTATTGGACTACTTTCGCTGATTATGTTGGTTTCTTTAATTTCATCGTATAGATATAAAACAAAAAAGAACAGAATTCTTACTCAGCAGAAGATTCAGATCGAAAAAGCGAATTTAAAATTAGAAACCACAGTTAAAAAATTATACGACACCATCACAAAACTTCACGAAACACAAACACAATTGGTAGCTTCCGAAAAAATGGCATCGTTGGGTGTACTTACAGCAGGAATTGCCCATGAGATAAATAACCCGGTAAACTTTATTTATACCGGAATAAACAGCTTGAAAAACGATTACAACGACCTCTTACCTTTATTGGATACTATTCAGGTGTGCTCATATGAAACGGATTATGCCTTTTTGAAGAATAAAATTCTCGAGTTGAAAAGCGATATCGATTATGAGGAGATTCTTGAAATCATTCCGCAAACCATCGAAGATATCCATATTGGCGCAGAGAGGGCGGCAGACATAATAAGGGGACTTCGAAACTTTTCCCGAATCGACAAGGATAACATACAAGATTTTGATGTGCATGAAGGGATTGATTCAGCGTTGCTTTTATTGCAAAACAAATTTAAGAATCACATTAAGATTGAAAAGAACTACTCACAGTTGCCTAAAATTGAATGTTACCCAGGAAAATTGAATCAGGTATTTTTAAACATTATAAGCAATGCCATCGATGCCATTGATAAAGAAGGGCTTATAATTATTCGCACCCATCTTAATGACGATAAAATAAACATTGAAATTGAAGACAATGGGAAAGGAATTTCACCTCAAAATATCAACAATATTTTTGATCCATTTTTTACCACCAAAAGTGTGGGAAAAGGTGTAGGACTTGGTCTTTCTATTTCCTTTGGATTAATAAAAGATCACAAAGGATCGGTTGAGGTGAATAGTACAGAGAATATTGGCACTGTGTTCTCGATTTCATTACCTTGCATTCTTAATGATTGAAAACAATGAAATCTGATAAAAAAACAATCCTATACATCGATGACGAAGAAATAAATCTTCGTTTGTTAAAAGCAACTTTCAGACGTAACTATCAAATTTTGACTGCTGGAAATGCTAAGGAAGGATTGAACATTTTATCAAAAAATAAAGTTGACTTGATTATCACAGATCAACGTATGCCCGATATTACGGGTGTTGAATTTCTTAAAATGGTTCAGGAAAAGTGGCCGGAAATCCCACCGGGGCGTCTAATTATTTCGGGATACAGCGATTATGAAGATATTGATGAGGCCTACAAAAACTACCAATTATTCAAGTTCATTGCCAAACCTTGGAAAGAAAACGAATTGAGTGAGATTATTATTAAAGCTATTGAAAATGAATAAAGACTTGAAATATACGATACTGTATGTCGACGATGAAGAGTCGAATCTCCGGATTTTCAAAAATACATTCCGAAAGCAATATAATATTTTAACCGCTTCTTCTGGTATACAGGGCTTAGAGTTACTCGAAAAAGGAAACATTGACCTGATCCTCACCGATCAGCGGATGCCAGGAATGTCGGGAGTCGATTTCCTAAAGAAAACCATTGATAAGTTCCCCGAGCTAAACCGAATTATGATAACGGCCTACACCGATTACGACATTTTGCGTGAAGCTGTAAATAACCTAAAAATATTTCAATATGTTGAAAAGCCCTGGAAAGAAGAAGATATAAAAAGTACCATCGACAGAGCTCTGGAACTTCATCGTCTTAAAATTGAGAACAAGGAATTAACATCTTCTCTTTTGATGAATAACAATTAACTAATAAGAATTAACGAAGAACTGAAAAAAGAAATTGACAAACATAAAACAACGCAAATTGAACTGATAAGCGAAAAAGAATATGCTGAAAACTGCAACAGACTAAAATCAGCTTTCCTTGCCAATATGAGCCATGAAATTCGAACACCTATGAATTCAATTATGGGTTTTATGGATTTAATAGATGAAGAAGATTTACCAGTTGATCAAAGGAAAGAATACATGGGAATTGTACAAAAAAGTTGTACTCAGTTACTTCATATTATTGACGATATCATTGAAATCTCTAAAATCGATTCCGGAAACATTGAGTTGAAAAGAAGCATCGTTTCGATTAATGACTTACTGAAAAAACTTTTTAATATTTTTAATATTCAGGCTTTGAAAGTTGATTTTTAGTTGACCTCAATTGTGCCTGATGCCGATTCTTCAAACTATTACGATGCAATTAAACTTGAACAAATTTTGACCAATTTGATTGGAAATGCGATTAAATTTACTGAGTCTGGCCACATTTATTTTGGTGCTGAATTAACTGGTGAAACAGTTACCTTCTTTGTTGAAGATACAGGAGTAGGAATCTCATCTGATAATTTTGATTTAATTTTTCAACGCTTTAGCCAGGTTGATGGATCACATGTACGGAAATTTGGGGGCAATGGATTAGGGCTTGCAATCTCCAAAGGATATGTAGAAAAAATGGGAGGAAAAATATGGATCGAATCCAAAATTGACATGGGCTCTACGTTTAGGTTTTCTATTCCTTTATGAGGATTGTGATCGTTTTGTACGCCTCTATTCTTTCGTTCTAATTATTTCTCAAATAAGAAGCTAATCAATCTTCAATAAAATCACACCCGTTTGCAACTTGTTGCCCATCACATATTCAACCAATGTTTTGTCAGAAACAACCACTTTACCTGCATCCGAAGATGCATGCAACAAATGAATATTTTCGCCATTTCGCACCGTGATGCCAGTGTGAATAACATCCAACCCATTAATATCGGTGGTGAAGGCTACAATCCATCCTTCTTCAAGGTAAATTTCATTCAAGTTCAAATCTTCTTTTGGTACGTAATAGTACTGTCTTTTCGAAATTTCGGCTTCTATTGCCTTAATGCCTGAAACAGCGCTTGTATCGTTAGCTAGCTGGCTGTAAGACTCAGTATGTGTGCTCATGAAATTCACGTTGTTCTCATAAGGTATTCCGTCGAATATTTGGGTGGCATCTTTAACGTATCCACTAATGCTGTTGTCGGTAATCCAGTCGGTAAAATAATGCAGACGGCTGTTATAACCATCGATGTAGCCTTCGCGGTATCGAATCCGTTTTAAAATGTATTGATAGCTATCGAATGTGTAACCACCCATCTTGAAAGTGGTAGTTAATGCCAAACAAGTTTCGACAAACGTAGTACAATCAAACTCTCGAAGATTAATCACCAAAGCTTCTTGATCTCCTACTTCGAGCGTGTGCGCTTTATATGGAGTTCCTATAAATGAACGTCCGATTTTTTCCAAAAGGAAAGACATCCTGTCTAGGCTCTCTTCTTTGAATTGTTCGCGTTTTTCAAGTATTAAAAGTGAATCAGCTTTTTCATAAACAATTTTATAATCGGTTTGAGTTTGTGGTAGTAGTTTACCGCAACTTACGATAGCAAGCAGTGAAATTAGAATAAGAATATTGCGCATTTTCAGTATTATTTGTAGAGTAACAACGAAAGTACAATTTTGATTAAAAAAATTAACCGCAAAAGGACACAAAGTTCAATAAAAGGAAAATGAGAACCGCAGAGGTCACAAAGAAAAATTGAACCACAGAGAACAGCGTTTGTTAATTAAGATCTGCGTTATCTGTGTGTAATCTGCGAGATATTATTAACCTAAATCAGCTTTCAGTTTAAGTAGTCTTTTCTGCGCTACCTTGGGTTTTACATTCATATAACAACCACCAACACAACCACCTTCGCAGCTCATGCCTTCTACAAAATTGTATTCGTTCTTTTTCACTAGTAAGTTAAGCTGACGAATGGACTTCTTATCTAAACCATTAATTGCAATGGGTCTTAAATCTATGTCTTTAGGTAGCTTGTTCTTTACTGCTTGCAGTACTCCTCCCGATAAGGCAAACCCCCAAGCATCTTTACTTGCTTCCGATTCATCCTGATCAATTTCCAGCGTTCTTGGATCTAATTTGGCAGCCATTAATAAGGCATCCAATTCTTCGAAATTGATAACCATATCGATGCCACTAACTTTAAACGATTCTGCTTTCTTTGCCATGCAAGGTCCCACAAAAACAGTTTGGGCATTGGGATGTTTTAGTTTGGCCAATTGTGCTGTATACACCATGGGCGATGGCGTGTGTGATACGTTATTTTTTAAAGCAGGAACATGTTTTTCAATCATGTTTACGAAGGATGGACAGCAGGAAGTGGTCATTAAATTTCCTTCATTTTCGATAAATTCATTGGCTTCATTCTGGGTGGTGATGTCGGCTCCTTCGGCAACATAAATCACATCTTGAAAGCCAAGACTAAGCATTGCCTTTTTCATGTGAGACAAAGTACAACTGAATTGAGCTGCAACCGAAGGAGCTAACATGGCTACAATTCGTTTTTTCCGTTTCAGAGAAAATGCTAAATCAAAAACGTGTGATTCTTCAACGATTGCACCAAAAGGGCAGATGGCCACGCATTTCCCGCAATAAATACATTTATCGAAATCTATTGTTTCTTTTCCGGATTCACTTTTTGAAATTGCATCAACAGGGCAAGCTTGCTCACAAGGTACCGGAGCATAAATAATAGAATGGTAAGGGCAAACGCTTTCACAAATTCCGCAACTTACACACTTATCTGGGTCAATCACTGCTTTACGTCCCACAAAATTAATCGCATCTTTGGGACAATTAACCTCGCAGGGACGTCCCTCACAACCGCGGCACATATTAGTAACTACGTAATTGTTTTGCTGGCAACCGTGGCAGGCATCTTCAACCACGCGCATGATTTCACGGTCGCTGGTTGCTTTCACTAAAGACTGTAACACAAAATCACTTAATGGGCTAATTTCATCTTCTTCGCTCTTAAGCTCAAAACCAAGCATTGCCATAATTTTTTGCTTAATTAAGGCACGATCGCGGTATACACAACAACGGAAGCTTTGACTGCCACGCGGACGCATGGTCAAAGGTATCTTATCAATTTCTTCCAGTAAAGTTTCATCAAAAATCAGTTCTACAATTCGTTGCTGAATTTCCCTTCTAATTTGCATTGCTTTGTTTTGTGCAACCATAGTCAAGCTTTGTTTTGTATATCAATTGTGCTTGCAAAATTGGGAAATAAAACGGAGATACATGTTTTACAACACAACAAAGTGATCCCGCCTTTCTAATTCATTTTCAATCTAAAGTACACCATGATAAATGTTTGATTTTGGGGGCTACCGCATTATTGCATCATGCGTTACCGCGCTTTCCGTTCTATCTTTTTTTTCGAAAACTCAAAAAAAGGATGCCACTTCAATCGCTGCCCCTTTCACACTTCGTAAAGAATACTTTACTTGTCTATTGCAAAACAACCCCATGTAACGAGCATCATTCTGAAAATCACAATTGAAACGAAGTTCACGGGAGCTAATTGAAAATCGATGGAGTCAAAATCTAAAAGTAGCTAATAAACACAGGCGTGTTCCTCTGCCACCAATAATCACAGCTTGGTTCAATTGATTATGTTAATTCTAAAAACAAATGTGTAAACAAATTATATTGGTCGCCAATTTATTTTCGTTGTATGAACTGAATTTCTCAAACGACTATTTTTATGAAGAAATCCTTTTACTTCACGCCCAGCTGAATGTCGATTAAGTAGTGCGCATTGAGGCTTGATAATGAGTCAAATAAAAACGATAACCAACCTTCCATTTTAAACTGAAAAAAGATTGGAGTAAGCATACGATTACCAAAGTTTATTACGCTCAAAAACTAGTACTGCTCAGTTATAACCTGAATAGTAAACTAATCTTTAAACGCAAAATTTCGGACTAATTATTTGTGACGTTTTTGCAGTTCACGAGCTAAGTCTTCGATTCGATATCCTTTGTGGGTTAGCAAAACAATCAAATGATACAATAAATCGGCTCCTTCGTAGAGGAAGTTTTCATCGTCGTTGGCCATGGCACCAATTACGGTTTCAATGGCTTCTTCGCCTACTTTCTGAGTTATAGTACGCACGCCTTTGTTAAATAATGAAGTTGTGTACGATCCTTCGGGCATTTCCTCTTTACGCTTATCAATAAAATCCTGTAGTTGATTGAGGAACAATAGGTCTTTTTGATTTTGAGATAATTCGCTCATATTTTTTGTCTTACGATAGTTTAATTTTTTATTTTATTTTCTTCTCTGTTTAAATTCTCCAAAAGATTTGGTATCAAAGATTCAACCATGCAAATTATAAAAACATCTGGTTTCTCTTCTTCTAACTTGTCTACATGCAATTTATATTCCCAACAGTCGAATAAAAATAAACTGTATGAAAAATGTTCAGAAAGAAGAGGATATAGGTATTCTCCAAATGAATCATTCACCATCATTAATCTGGGTTTCAGAGTATCTACTGTAGCGTACCTTCTCTCATAAGCCCAAGGATATACAAACCTCTCGGGTGCTTTATATTTAGCCTCTAAGCGATGGTGCTTTTCGTTGAATAAGGGCACTAAATTTAACCTTGTGGCATGAATTACATCTTCAACACCTAGCACCTTTGCTAAGCTTCCTGCACCCCAAAGAATGGTATCCATTCGATAATCTTCTATTTTTGTGCTAGCTCCAAGTTGATGCTGTTGGTTAAGTGTACGAATAATCTCTTGATACGTATAGTGTGCACCTATGTCATTCCAATGGTTATCATGTTTGTGGTACAGTATTGGATATTCTTCTTTAGCCGCTCTTAGCTTTTCCCTCAAATCCAGAATCTCAATATTTGTATTATCATTAATCATATCAATAAACTGATCACTCATTGTATGAGTTGATAAACGGTAATAATCGTCGGGCATGTATTCGGAATAAATCTCTTTCTTCATGGGGATCATGACTATCATTAATTGACAATCTTTTTCGGAGAGGTAATTATCCCTTTTATTTAATTCATTTTCAAGCAGCGTGAGATCATTTTGTGAAAGTCTTTCTTTTCCTCTGTAAATATCAATGTCTGCTCCTTTAAATATCCAATAATCTTTTCCCAGAATTGCCTTGTCGGGAACAGGTGATTTTTTTAGAAAGAAATAATTGAATCTATTGAATAGCTTTAAACCCATTTTACGAAATCCAAAATTATCGTTGAAATAGGCGTTGTAATCACGGGGGTAATTATCCAAATGGGAGAAATCTATTTGAGGTTTTTCTGCCAATTTTCTATTTTCCTTTTCCTCATCGATTGGCTCGGAACTAAGTAATCTCATAATTTTTGGTGTAATCAACACCAATAGAAAAAGGATAGGTAATATTTGTATATATCTTAGTTTCATTTTTAAAATCGGAAATAGATGAATGGATTGTAAGTATCTGAAATCAATAGAATAGTAACTACAACAATGGAGGCCAATATGGATATAGTTTTCAGTGATGTTTTCATTTTTGGTCCAAAGAAAGTTGAAGGTAGGTATAGGTCTAATTTTGATTTTATCCAAGGATAGAATCCAAAAGAACCTAATATTGCAGGAACTGCAATTACCAAAAATTCTGGATTAACTAATTTGTTTGAAATATTGAATCCGGTTACATTGGAATTTCCGGCAAAAAGAACTTTGGTATACGCTATTCCTTCGTTGAAAGTTGATGTTTCAAAGAATACTCGAGCTAAAGTTATTGTAAGAAACATATATGCTATCGAGAATACCTTTGGAATTCGATTCAAAACATTCTTCTCAAACCATAGACGTTCAACTGTCATGAAAAAACCATGAATTAATCCCCAGACTAAAAAGTTCCAATTTGCACCATGCCAAAACCCGCAAACAATAAATACGATAAATAGGTTAATGTAGGTCCTAACATTGCCTTTTCTGCTTCCTCCCAAAGGTATGTACAAATAACTGGCTAGCCATTTTCCAAGCGTTATATGCCAGCGTTTCCAAAATTCGCGTATGGAGGTAGCAACGTAAGGGAAATTGAAATTTTCAGGAATTTTGAAACCAAACAATAGTCCTAATCCAATGGCCATATCACTATAGCCTGAGAAATCAAAATAAACCTGAAAGGAGTAACTAACTGCTCCTATCCAAGCCAATGATTGGGGCAATGAATCCGTAGGTAATTGGTAAACTTCTTTGGCAATTATTGCGAATTGATTGGCAACTATTACTTTCTTCACCAGACCCAATATTAACCTTTCAATACCTTTAGTTATATGGGCAAATGATTCTGTTCGCTTTGTTAATTGAGGTGCCAGGTCATGATAGCGCACAATTGGACCGGCAATTAACTGAGGGAAGAAGGATATGTATAAGGCCAAATAAAATAAGTTCTTTTGAACAGGAGTTTCATTACGGTATACGTCAATTAAGTAGGACATTGCCTGAAAAGTAAAGAATGAAATTCCCAATGGAAGAATAATGCCCGGATCTTTTAATGGAGTTGAACCCAAATTCGACAGAATAATATTGATATTTTCTACAATGAAATTCCCGTACTTAAATGTTCCCAATAGAAGTAAATTAAAAATTACTCCAACAGCCAACGGAAGCTTTGTTTTGTCTTTTGTTGCATTCACCCAGATACCAAACAAATAGTTTCCAAGTATTGAAATAAGCAGCACTGCAGTTAATGAAAAACCTCCCCATGCGTAGAAAAACAAACTCGACAGCATAAGGATTATATTCTTTCCTTTTTTGGGAACTATGTAATAAGTAATTAAAACAATAGGTAGGAAAGCAAATAGAAATATTAGACTACTAAATAGCATAGTTAGGTGTAATTTTAAAAAACGATGGCAAAGATAAAAATTCTACTCTTCAATTGAGGATCTATTTTTTACTTATAACCTTACTGCTATATCTTTTCCATTCAGGAAGCTTTTCAGATCAGGTATAGCTATTTCTTTGTAATGAAAAATACTGGCAGCTAATCCCGCATCGGCTTTCCCTTTGGTAAAAACATCTACAAAGTGTTCCATGTTTCCTGCTCCACCTGATGCAATGATGGGTATTTTAAGCATGTCGGCCATTTTTGCCAGTTCTTTATTGGCAAATCCGTTTTTTGTTCCGTCGTGGTCCATTGATGTAAAAAGAATTTCACCAGCACCACGGTCTTCTGCTTCTTTTGCCCAGCTAAAGAGTTCTTTATCGGTAGGAATACGGCCACCATTAACCGTAACTGTCCAGCGTTCATCGTAGTTCTTCGCATCGATAGCAACAACAACAAACTGAGTTCCGAAGTTTAATGCCATGTCGTTTATCAGTTGTGGATTTCGAACAGCTGAGGAATTGATAGAAACTTTGTCGGCACCTGCATTTAAAAGTGCTTCGGCATCTTGAATTGTACTAATTCCGCCACCAACGGTAAACGGGATATTAATCTCACGGGCAATTTTTTTCACCAGTTCGACAAAGGTTTTGCGGCCTTCGTGAGTAGCGGTGATATCGAGAAAAACCAGTTCATCGGCTCCTTGTTCAGCGTATAAGGCACCCAGTTCCACGGGATCGCCAACTGCCTTAATTCCTACAAAATTGATTCCTTTTACAGTTTGCCCGTCTTTTATATCAAGGCAGGGTATGATTCGTTTTGCTAGCATTATTCTTTAGTTCTTTAGTTCATAAGTACGAAGTACATGTGTTCGACGTATTGATTCAAAAGGTACTCATGTACTAATGCACTTTTAAGCACCAATAAATTTACTTATTTCTTTTAACGAGATTCTATTCTCATAAATCGCCTTCCCAGTAATAACTCCAGGAATGCCCATTTGGTCAAGTTGGATAATTTCAGCCATGGTAGCTATTCCTCCGCTGGCAATTAATTCAAGGTTTGGAAATTCGTTCATGATCTCTTCGTACAGTTCAAAGGAAGGACCAGTTAACATACCGTCACGACTGATGTCGGTGGAAATCACTTTTGAGATTCCTTTTTCAACATACGCTTTAATGAAGGGCAGAATGTCTTCCCCTGAATCTTCCTGCCAACCACTTACGGCTATTTTACCTTTCATTGCATCGGCACCTAAAATAATTTTACTTTCACCAAATTTCGAAATCCAACTTACAAAAGTTGAACGATCTTTCACCGCAATGCTTCCACCAGTTACCATCTGAGCACCACTTTCAAAGGCAATTCTTAAGTCTTCATCGCTTTTTAAACCTCCTCCAAAATCAATTACCAAGTTTGTTTTTGACGCGATTGTTTCCAATATTTTGTGGTTTACAATGTGTTTGGCTTTTGCGCCGTCGAGGTCAACCAAATGCAGACGAGTAATTCCTGCGTCTTCAAACATTTTGGCAACTTCCAGCGGATTTTCGTTGTAAACGGTTTTCTGATTGTAATCGCCCTGTGACAAACGAACACATTTTGCGTCGATAAGGTCAATGGCTGGGATGATTGTTATTTTAGTTCCTGAGTTCTTGAGTTCCTGAGTTCCTGAGTTCATTAGCATTCTTTTTATTTGATTGATTTGATAAAGGAGGATAACATTATTTCAATTTCTCTTAAATCTTTATATCCTTCTTCAAATTCCTTTTGATTTATAAAATCAAGATTCTTTGCTATTTCAAACTGTGTCTGTAGTTCAAACAATGATCCCATTGCAATTTGAAGAAATCGTTTAAAATCATTCGATGATCTTCTCCCAAATCCTTCAGCGATATTTGATGGTACAGATACAGCACAACGTCTAATTTGACTGGTTAATCCATATTGTTCTTCATGTGGAAAAGCATTACTGATTTTATAAAGCTGTGTAACAAAGTTCATGACTTTTTGCCAAACCAAAATTTCTCTAAAAGTTTTCATAATTAGTAGTTTTAGGTTAATATTATTAAATCAACACTAAGGAACTTTGCCACTAAGGCACTTATAAACTAATAAAATTCTCCAATATCTTTTCTCCCACTTTCTGGCTCTTCTCTGGATGAAACTGAGTAGCGTAAAAGTTATCCTTTTGAAGGGCTGCACTGAAGGGATTTATGTAATCACAAACAGCTGCTGTGTCGGGTCCAACCTCCACATAATAAGAATGGACAAAATAAACGTATTGATCGTTAAGTTCAGGAGTGAGGATTTCTCCTTTCAGACTGTGGATATTATTCCAGCCCATGTGGGGTACTTTGGTAATAAACTCCTGACCTGGTTCGGGGGAAAATAGCTTCACCTTTTCAGGAAATATTCCCAAACATTCAACATTACCTTCTTCGCTGTGTGAACACATTAGTTGTTGACCTAAGCAAATACCCAGAACAGGTTGTTTAAGGTTTTTAATGAGCACATCAAGTTGATGTTCTTTAAGATAGGCCATGGTGGTACTGGCCTCGCCTACTCCGGGAAAGATCACTTTATCGGCATCTTTAATCTTTTCGGGATCAGCTGTTATTTCAGCTGTTACCCCCAATCGGTTAAGCGCGTTGTTTACCGATTCGATGTTCCCTGCGTTGTATTTTATGATTACGATGTTCATATTATTAGTTCATAAGTTCATGTGTACCTGAGTTCATAAGTAATATTGTACAAATAACTTAATTATTGTTTTCTAGTTTTCTTTCCAAGCCTCTAAGTAATGCTTCAATTTCTTTTGAATTGTTGAAGAGGCTTTCAAATTCAACTTTGTTCAAGTATTCAATATTTTTTGATATTTCAAGTTGAGTCTGACATTCATAAAGTGAACCAACTGAAATTTTTATAAATCTTAAAAATTCTTTATTTCCTTTTCTTCCAAAACCTTCAGCAAAATTACTTGGAATTGAAATTGCAGATCTTCTAATTTATGATGTTAAACCAAATAATTCTTCTTTAGGAAAACTCAGGGTTGTTTTGTAAATATTTGTCACAAAAGTCATAGCTTTTTGCCAGGCAATAAATTATCTGTACGTTTTCATTTTTATATTGTTTTAGTTTACTAATGTACCTTTGAACCTATGAACTCATGTACTTTTTTATTCCAACAACACCCCAATCACTTTTACCATCTCCTTAAACTCTTCATCTTTAAATAAACGTGTCATGTAAGCAATTTTTCCTTCTTTATCGATAATGATGTTTCGGGTTACTCCTGAATTGGGGACGGTAAATAAATCAAATATTGATCCATCTAAATCAAGAGCTAAAGGATAGGTGATTTTCATATCACTTTGGAATTTTAAGGTTGTTTCAGCGTTTTCTTTCAAATCAATTCCATATAAAGTAAAGTTGGGATTCTCTTTCCATTTTAGCCAAATATCCTTTTCGATATGTGGCATTTCTTTGCGGCAAACGCCACACCAACTGGCTGTAAATTGAAGCATCACTACCCTGCCTCGAAACTCCTTAATTGGCGTACTCGTTCCATCGGGTAAAATGATACTGAAATCAGGAACGGTTTCTCCAATCTTCAGTTTGAATCCGTACTCTTCAGGAATCTTTTGTTCATAGCTTTGCGAAAAGCCCGAAATTGTAGAGAAGATGGTAGATAAAAATATTAATACAATTAATTGTTTCATCCTTTTATGATTTACTGATTTTCAACATTCGGGAAGCGATCATAATTGAAAAAACAATCCAGGGTATCAATGATGTGATCGAAAAAATCAATCCAATTGCACCTGCCGTTGAAGGTATGACCATTAAAATTGCTGAAATTAATCCCCAAATTGCAGTTCTTTTCGTGAATGTATTGTCTTTAAGCATTATCAATGTAATAAGTAAAAGGGCAATACCATTCAAAACATAGTAAATATCAAAAGAGGTTCCCTTGTAATAGTTCAAAATTGTTCTACCCGAAGAAAGGTATTGCTGTTTTAAGAGTTCATCATTATCTACTTGGAAATAATGATTGCTTAAGCTTAGCATTTCAAAGGCACCTGTCGATGAGAAATAAGAGGCAATTCCAATAAATGCAAGTGATAAAGCAACAATAAGTATTGCTGGGTTTGATTTTCGTAGTGCAGCAAATAGTCCCAGATAAACAAATATCATTAATACGTTAGAAAGAATGAATAGTAGGTCTAAACTTAATAATCCCAGAAACCAGTTTTTTTGAAATAAAACAAAAAAATCAGATGCATTATTGGGGGGAGGCCAAACTCCAAAAATAACCATTTGAAAAGGAATCATGCATACAATAATAAAGCTTGCTATACTTCCCAATTGTAGCAATTTATTCCAATCTTCTTTTTTGAATAGAGTTGAGTCCATTTTTTTTAGCTAAATACAACAGTTCTGTTGTTGTACACCAATAATTTGCGGTCGATGTGTTTTGACACGGCTTTGGATAAAACAATTTTCTCTAAATCGCGACCTTTACGAATCAAATCTGTAACAGTATCTTTATGACTTATGTGCGTAACTTCTTGTTTTATAATTGGACCTGCATCCAGTTCTGTAGTTACATAGTGACTTGTGGCTCCAATAATTTTCACACCCCGTTCGTGTGCAGCATGATAAGGCTTTGCACCCACAAAGGCAGGTAAAAAGGAGTGATGAATATTAATGATTCTATTGGGGAAATGGGTAATGAATTCATCGCTGATAATTTGCATGTATCGTGCCAATACAATGAAATCGATTTTGTGTTCCTTCAGCAGTGCAATTTCCTTTGGTTCTAATTCATCTTTATTCGATTTATTGATAGGGAAAATGTGGTAGTCGATTCCAAAACGTTCTGCAACTTCAGCCATGTCGGGATGATTGCTTATGATAAAAGGGATTTCAACATTCCACTCGCCAGCGGTGTAACGGGCCAAGAGGTCGTACAAACAGTGTGATATTTTCGACACAAAAATGGCCATACGTGGCTTTTCTTCCGAGAAATGAATTTCGAACGTCATTTCATTTTTATGTGCGATTAAAGTTGTAAAATAATCGGCAATCTTATTCTTCGGAATTTCAAAATCTTCCAGATCCCATTCTACACGCATGTAGAATAATTTTTCCTGACGATCGACATGCTGATCGAGGTATAAAACATTTCCGTTATTCTTATTGATAAATTCAGTAACCAATGCCAAAAGCCCTTGTTTGTCGGGGCAGTGGATAAGTAATACTGCAGTTGATTTTTGCATGTTAGTTGCCATTTGTTATAAATTAACACAGAGAACGCTGAGTATACACAGAGAACGCTGAGTTTTAATAATATTTATTGATAACTCTTCTTAATCCTTTTAATAATTGAGAGACGTTAAAATTAATTAATAGTCCGATTCTACAATCAGTCAATTTCAAATATGTGAGAACTTGTTCCAAATGGACATCATTTAGCTCCTCAACAGCTTTCAATTCTACAATAATTCTATCTTCAACCATTAATTCAACACGATATCCACACTCCAATTTTACATTTTCATAAACTAGGGGTAGTGGTTTTTCTTTTTCAACTTTTAAGTTTGCTTTCTTTAATTCATAAAACTGACATTCTTGATATGCAGATTCAAGTAATCCAGGTCCAAGTGCTTTATGTACTTTTATTGCACATCCAATAATCTTTTCTGTTATTTGATTCTCTGAAAGCATGTATTTCAAATCTTTACTGTAGCGAACTCTGAGAAAACACCGATTTAAAAGAGTATTTATTTTCTTTGTTATCTCTGCGGGTGCTCTGTCTTCTCTGTGTTTTATTATTAAAGAACTCCCTTTGTACTTGGCAGCTCATCGCTAAACACGTCTCTTTTAATTGCCATTTTGATGGATTTCGCTAAAGCTTTAAAAATGCCTTCAATTTTATGGTGCTCGTTTTGACCTTCAGCTTTGATATTTAGATTCGATTTGGAAGCATCGCTAAATGATTTAAAGAAATGCAAAAACATTTCTGTTGGCATGTCACCCACTTTTTCACGCTTAAAATCGGCATCCCAAACCAGCCAGGCCCGTCCTCCAAAGTCGAGTGCTACCTGCACTAAGCAGTCGTCCATGGGCAGGCAAAAACCGTATCGCTCAATGCCTCGTTTGTTGCCCAATGCTTTCAGAAAAGCTTCGCCTAAAGCAATTGCTGTATCTTCGATGGTGTGGTGTTCATCCACTTCGAGGTCGCCTTTAACAACAACTTTTAAGTTGATGCCCGAGTGGCGTCCAATTTGATCCAACATGTGATCGAAAAAGCTCAAGCCAGTTGATATCTCTGTTTTTCCACTTCCATCCAAATCAATAAAAATATCAATATCAGTCTCCTTGGTGGTTCGTTTTACAGATGCAGTACGGTCAGTTTTTGCCACTTCGGCATATACCTCATCCCAGTCGATAGTTTTAAGCACCACCCCATCGGTCAATCCTTTATCGGTCAATAATGCATCATCTTCATCACTCAACCAAATGGCTTTACTACCCAAGTTTTTGGCCAGTTCAACATCGGTCAAACGATCGCCAATTACGTAGCTGTTGGCCAAATCGTACTCACCTGTCATATATTTTCCCATCAAACCAGTTCTTGGTTTGCGAGTTGGTGCATTGTCTTCAGGAAATGATTTATCAACCAGAATATCATCGAACTCGATTCCTTCTCCTTTGAGGGTTTGCAACATTTTATTTTGAGCAGGCCAAAAGGTGTCTTCGGGAAACGAGTCGGTTCCTAACCCATCCTGATTGGTTACCATCACCAGTTCGTAATCGAGATTTTTAGCAATGAAATGCATGTTGCGGAATACCTTGGGATAAAACTCCAACTTTTCCAGACTATCCAATTGGTAATCTACCGGTGGTTCAACAACTAGCGTTCCGTCACGGTCGATGAATAGGGCTTTTTTTACCCCTAAATCCCCTAAAGGGGACTTTTCACGTTCTACAGTATTTGTACGGTTTCTCATTCTAATATTTTGTAGTTCCTTGTTCCCCCTTCAGGGGGTAGGGGGTTATAATAATGCTTCCAATTTTTCAATCAGTATTTTATTTTCATCTTCACTCCCCACTGTTAGGCGAAGACTCCCTTCGCAAAGCGTAACTTTTGACCGGTCGCGAACAATCACCCCTTCTTCCATTAAAAAGTTGAATATGCCTTTGGCATCGTTCATTTTCACCAAAATAAAATTGGCATCGCTGGGGTAAATTTTTGTTACAAAAGGAAACTGTCTGATTTCTTTTACCAGCTTTATTCTTTCTGAAATAATGGTTTCAACCCACTTATTTTTCTCATCCTCTTTTACTAATGACTCCATTGCTCTTTGCTGAGTGAGTGCATTAATGTTATAAGGATATTTAATTTTGTTCAATACAGCAATAATTTCCCGATTTGCAAAAGCCATTCCCAAACGTATTCCTGCTAATCCCCATGCTTTAGAGAAAGTTTGCAGAATAATGAGATTAGGATAGTTGCCTAAATTATGAAGCAAAGTAGCACCCGGAGCAAAATCGATATACGCTTCATCCAGTACAACCAATCCCTTAAAATTTGAAACAATTTTTAGAATTTCAGCCGTGTCAAGCAAATTTCCCGATGGATTATTGGGCGAACATAAAAAGATCAATTTAGTTTTTTCATTCGCCGTTTCTAATACTTTATCTGCTTCCAGGTGAAAGTCGTTGGTGAGTAAAACTTTCTTTACCTCAACATCGTTTATGTCGGCCGAAACAGTGTACATTCCGTAAGATGGTTCAATGGCTATTACGTTGTCAGCTCCGGGATTGCAAAAGGCACGGAACAATAAATCGATGGGTTCATCGCTGCCATTTCCCAGAAAGATTAGTTCCGGTTTTACTCCTTTAACTTCACCAATTTTCTTTTTCAGTTCTTTCTGGTAAGGATCGGGGTAACGGTTGTAACCCGTTTCAAATGGATTCTCGTTGGCATCCAAAAACACCGATGCACTACCCGTAAACTCGTCGCGAGCCGATGAATAAGGCATAAGGTTGAGTATGTTGGGGCGCAAAATACCCCCCACCCCCTTAAAGGGGGGGAGCTGGGTTTGTGCTTTGTTGGAAGTATTTTTATTCATTTATTTGCCGTTTAATTTCTTTTTCAATTTTATCTATGACTTTATCTACATCGAACAAAACTTGTTCATGGGTAAATCGTAAGACTCTTAAACCTAAACTTTCTAATTCAGCGTCTCTGTTAGAATCATAGTTATATTGCACAGGAATTTGATGATAAGCTCCATCGACTTCAATAATTAATTTTGCCTGATGGCAATAAAAATCAGCAATAAAATATAATACAGGATGTTGTCTTTTAAAACGAACGCCCATTTTTTTGGAAGACAACTGATTCCATAAAAACTCTTCAGCTTCTGTTGGATTTAGGCGAAGTTGTTTCGCAAATTCGAATAATATTGGTTCAGCACCATAGTTCATGCTGAACTTATCCCCCCCTTTAGGGGGTTGGGGGGTCATCCTTAACGTTGCTGCATTTTTATGAGCAAACAAACTTTCGGCCTCAGCCATTTTTTCGATAACCGGCCCTAACTTCTGAATGCCTTCTTTGGATATTTCCTGATATGTTATTTTTTTAATAAAGCTGTCAAGATTAACACCACTATAGCTAGTTGCCCAACCGTTAGTTGGCAAAGTGTGGTTGGTTCCTGATGCATAATCACCTGCACTTTCGGGGGTATAATTGCCTAGAAATATTGAACCTGCATTTATGATCTGATCTGCTACTTCACTATAGTTTCTCATTGCAACAATCAAATGTTCTGGAGCATAAGCATTGGTTATGTCTATCATATCCTGCACATTATCCAGAAGAATAATTTTGCTGTTGTCGATGGCCTTAAGGGCATAATCCATTCGAGGCAAAACTTCCAATTGTTTCTGTAATTCCACCTGTACACCTTCAATCAATTTTGCCGAATTAGTAATCAGTAAAACCTGACTGTCGGCACCATGTTCAGCTTGTGAAAGTAAGTCGGAAGCAACGAAAGCAGCGTTGGCAGGTTCGTCGGCCAGTACTTCTACTTCACTTGGACCAGCAGGCATATCAATAGAAACATCAGCAATGCTCACCAGCTGTTTAGCTGCAGTTACGAATTGGTTTCCTGGACCAAATATTTTAAAAACTTTTGGAACACTTTCGGTTCCGTAAGCCATAGCTCCAATAGCCTGAATTCCACCAATCTTAAAAATTTTAGTAATCCCTGAAAGTTGAGCTGCGAACAAAACAGCTGCAGGTAATTTGCCATCTTTTTGAGGTGGAGTACACAGAACAATTTCTTTACAACCTGCAATGTTCGCTGGAATAGCCAACATCAAAACGGTTGAAAAGAGAGGCGCAGTTCCACCGGGAATATACAAACCCACTTTTTCGATACCCACACTTTTCTGCCAACATTTTACACCAGATGTGGTTTCAATAATTTGAGTTTCGAACCGTTGTGATTCGTGAAATTTGCGAATGTTGTCGGTTGCTGTTTCAATGGCCGATTTTAATTCGCCATCGAGAGAAGCAATGCCTTCTTCAATTTCGGTTCCTGTAACCAGAAAATCATCCAATTCAACCTTGTCGAAAAGCGAAGTGTATTTCTTAACCGCAACATCGCCGTCCAATTTCACTTCGTCCAAGACAGCTTGAACTTTTTTATTCAATCCAGTTGTTTCGAATACAGGGCGTTTTAGCAGCTCAGACCATTCTTCACGAAAGGGATTATTAACAACAACCCCCAAACCCCCTAAAGGGGGCTTTTGCAGTTGTGATTTATTGTCGTTTTCGTTCATTTATCAGTGCTTTTACAACTCTAAATACCTGAAATGGAAATTTAGTTCTTGATTTGTTAATGTTTTACACCTAAAATTTTAATAACCAGTTACCAATTTGGGTAGCTCTTTAAGTCCCCTTTAGGGGATTTAGGGGTTTATTACTCCCCCTTTTGGGGGTTGAGGGGTATTACAATATCATTTTCTCAATAGGCAATACCAAAATACCTTCGGCACCCATTGCTCTTAATTTCGAAATATTTTCCCAAAAATATTTTTCTTCAATAACCGAATGAATTGAGCTCCAGTTATCTTCAGCTAATGGCATAACTGTAGGACTTTTCATTCCTGGTAGCATTTTCATAATCTGTGGAAGTTTTTCATTTGGAGCATTAAGCATAATGTATTTTTTACCCCTCGAACTCTCAACACTTTCAATTCGAAACAACAACTCGTCAAGAATCGCTTGTTTTTCTGAAGAAAGACCGGGTGTTTTAAGCATTACAGCTTCGCTGGTTGCAACTACTTCAACTTCTTTTAATCCATTTGAAACCAATGTACCACCTGAACTTACAATGTCGAATATACCATCGGCTAAACCAATGCCAGGAGCCACTTCAACCGAACCGTTAATTACATGTATGTCGCATTTGATATTTTTCTCTTTAAAGAATTTATCAAGAATTACAGGATACGATGTTGCAACTGTTTTTCCTTCAAACCATTCTGCTCCTGTATAGTTATCACCTTTTGGAATCGCTAACGATAATCGGCATTTACTAAATCCCAATCGTTTTACTAAATCAGTATTTTTGTCTTTTTCGAGCATTTCGTTTTCCCCAACAATACCAATATCGGCAACAC
>JAQIBQ010000167.1 GCA_027859005.1 Prolixibacteraceae bacterium
CTTGACAGATGTTTTCGACAATGCAGGAGCACTCGATAGAATTATTTCCTTTGTGAATACCACCGAAGATCCACCAGTTGAGCGCTTGTTGGTTCCCGACATGGCACTAACCGCTGCAGAATATTTTGCAACTGATAAACAAGAGAAAGTACTGGTTCTTTTAACGGATATGACGCTGTATGCCGATGCACTTTCTATTGTATCGAACCGTATGGATCAAATTCCTTCGAAAGATTCAATGCCTGGATCCTTATATTCCGATTTGGCAAAAATATACGAGAAAGCAGTTCAATTTCCCGATGGTGGTTCCATTACAATTATTGCAGTAACTACACTTTCGGGTGGCGATATAACCCATGCAATTCCTGACAACACAGGCTACATTACCGAAGGACAATTATTCTTAAGACGTGATACCGATATTGGAAAAGTAATTGTTGATCCTTTCCGTTCTTTATCTCGTTTGCGTGGAAACGTAATGGGTAAAAAAACACGCGAAGATCACAAAGATGTTTTGGATGCCTGCGTGCGTTTGTATGCCGATGCAGCGAATTCTAAAACCAAACAAGAAAACGGTTTCGACCTAACAGAATACGACGAAAGAACCTTAAAATTTGCGAAAGAATATTCTAACGATTTGTTGGCTATTGATGTTAATATCGATATCACAAAAATGTTAGATACCGGCTGGAAACTTTTAAAGAAATATTTCAACGAAGACGAAGTAGCCATCCGTAAAGAAGTAATGGATAAGTACTGGGACAGAATTGACAATTGATAATTCAGAATTGATAATGGCTTCTAAAAATGTAATATTGACCAAGAGTTTTGAGTTTTCGCTATTAATTATAGAACTATTCAAATACTTAACAGAGATTAAAAGAGAGTTCATACTGTCGAAACAACTTTTAAGATCTGGAACTAGTATCGGGGCAAATATTGAAGAGGCACAAGAAGCTCAAAGCCGAGCTGATTTCATTCATAAATTATCAATCTCAAATAAAGAATGTCGTGAATCTTTTTACTGGATAAGGCTTTTAGAAGCATCCAATTATTTAGAAGGTTTTAATAAAAATGAAGAAATTAAAAATAGAGTAGAAGAATTAAAGAAATTGTTGACAGCAATTATAAAATCAACAAAAAATGCTGTGAACTAAAAATTCTCAATTCTCAATTCTCAATTCTCAAATAAATGGCGATTAACTATCAATTCAACAAAACATCGCTCCAGCAGTTGGAGAAGCATCTAAAGGTGAGAGTAAAAGCTTTGCCTACTATTAAGAATAAAGAAAGTGCTTTGCGCGTGGAGGTGAAAAAATCGAAACAAGAATTTCAACGCTTGGAAGCTTTACTGGAGCAAAAAATTGAACAATACGATTCAATGCTTGCTTTGTGGGGTGAATTCGATACCTCGCTTGTAAAAGTGGATAATGTTAGAATGATAGTAAAAAAGATCGCAGGAGTAAAAACACCAATACTAGAAGGAGTTGATTACACCATAAAAAAGTTTAGCCTTTTTAATAATCCGCCATGGTTTGCCGAAGGAATCGACTTGGTAAAACAACTAGCACAAGTTGGTATCGAACGTGAATTCTTTTACCGTAAAATGTTGTTACTAGAACATGCACGTAAAAAAACAACTCAAAAAGTAAACCTTTTCGAAAAAGTGCAAATTCCAGGTTACCAAGATGCAATTCGAAAAGTTAAACGATTTATGGAAGACGAAGAAAACCTTTCGAAATCGGCTCAGAAAATTGTAAAAGAACGTCAATTAAAGAAGGAGGCTGAAGCATGATTGCAAACATGTTAAAATATACGTTCCTTATTTACCATCAGGACTATATCTCGTTTCTAGAAGAAATTAGAAAAGCAGGGGTAATACATATTAAAGAAAAATCTGAAGGTATTGTCGAAAACGAATTAATTTCTGATTCGATTAAGAAAGTACAACAACTTCGGGAAAAAATAAAAATATTAAAAGCTCGGAAAATTGGGTTGTCAACCAATGAGAGTAATTCCGATGCTTCAGAAATTGTAACCCGAATCAGTTATTTACAACTGCAATTGGAACTGAAGAAAAACGAACTTCAAACAATTGCCAAAGAAACACAACTATTAAATCCCTGGGGTGAATTCTCTTGGGATACAATTTCAAAATTGAAGGAGTCAGGAAACTTTTTGCATTTC
>JAQIBQ010000204.1 GCA_027859005.1 Prolixibacteraceae bacterium
ATTTAAATTTGATACTTGATAAATGCCTACACTTATTAAGAAGCTTTTATAATGAAATTAATTTTCATTGAAGAAATTACCTGAACCTGGAGTGTTTGAGCTAATTATTGGATTTCCAATATAATGGATATCTCCACTTCCACTTATGTCTATATCTAATATATCGTTTACGTTAACGAACAAGTCACCTGAGCCGCTAATGTTTACTTCCAAATTGTTAATTGGAAAATCGTACCCATTAAAAGTACCAGAACCTGAAATTTTAAAAAGTGCATTGTTTGTAAAACCTTCAACATTTACTTCTCCCGATCCAGATATACTGGCTTCAACATACTCGCTTTCGGCATAAATATCGATTACACCAGAACCAGATAAAGAAGTAATTAATTCATTGCCATAGAAAGTTGTTTCAATATGCCCTGATCCGCTTGTGCTTAATTTTAGGTAATCGGCGTTAATGGCTTCGGTATGAATAAGACCTGAACCCGACAGCTTAATTTCATCGACAGAAGGTCCTTTTATATAAATTTCGATGGTTTCAGTAGCTCTAATATTAACATTATAAGGAGTTCTCACTTTCAATTCGCTATTGTAAACCACTGTTTCGATATAAGGAATCAAATTCGACTCACAACTTACAATTACTTCAATTTCGTCGGCATATTCATAATAAACATCGAAGCTTCCAGCAGAATTAATTGATGTAAAATCAGGAACGGTTCTAGTTTCCTCAGAGATTTCACCATTGCCTACAACAAATTCATCGAATATACAGCTGCTAAAAAGAAGGGCAAAAAACAGGGGTAGAATTAATAATTTGATTTGTGTTTTCATGTGACTATAATTTTAAAATGATCAAAAAGGTGAAAACTGTCTTCGTTCCATTTATATTAAAAACTGATTGACACTTTTCAAAATGGCTATTCGTAATTGTGTTTCAGTAATAATGACAACAGAAACTTTTCACCGTTGCACGATCATCAAAATATTATCGTTTTAAAATACTTATATCTGCAGATGAGGTATTTAAAATCAACTTTGCCTCACCCTTTTCAACGTCACCGGTACGACCTAGATACCTCATAATCTTCTCTTTCTCGTTTATCGACTCAGTAGAATCAATACTTGCATCCATAGGAAGATTCAAGTCTTTGTTGGTTATGATATCGAAATTAACATCGATTTCATTGTTGAAGAATAAACTAATTCGGGTTGCTCGTGCATCAATTAAAATATTCTCCATACTGGGTTGAATATTCTCGATAGTTAGTTCACCATAATTCATTCGGATATCTGATTGATATTTGAATTCAGAAATTGAGAAATCGGTCCAACTAGCTTCAGTTTCAAAATCGCCAATCATTCGAATTCGATAATCATCGCGGCTAGAATTAACAAATAGCTGTTCAATTTCGGTAATTGTAATGTCAGAGGTTTTACTATTAATTCTAAGTTTTCGAGAACTGGAAAGATTGAAGTCGCTGTAATAAACTTCGAGATTCCCAGTATCAATTGTTTTGATAATGGCATCGCCAAAGCTAAGCTTTAGATTAACATAACCTGTTAAGTCGTGCGCTTTCAATTTTCCATTCGACAATTCAAGAGTTAAGTCGCCTTTATAATCGTCGATATATAGATTTCCAAATTTATTCTTTACTCTAAGATCAAGATTGTCGGGCAATTTAACCTTCATGTTTATCTCAACTTGCGACCCGCCAACTCCAATTGTTTCATTGAGTTTTACCAACTCACTCAAAAACATATTTTTGCTATTTCCAATTATTGTATTCACAACAACATAGTGACCCGACTGTGTCAGTTCAAAAGAAATTTCACTCATTTTCTTTTTCAACCTTTCGTTATTTTTTTCTGTTACTGCGTACTCAATTTCAACAGAAACAGAATCTTTCGCCCAAGTTTCAAAACTTATATCGCCATATTTATTGCCAATATCAACAATCGTACTTTTGTCGACCTTAAATGTTTTTGCAATTGATTTTGATTTGGAAACTTGAGCCCAAGCCGATGAACCAAAAACGAGTAAAAGTAAACCTACAATTACAAGGTTGCGCAGTGTATTTTTAATTTTATTTTTCATCGCGTAATCAATTAGCAGTTAATTTGGTTTAATACTCTATCTACCATCTCAAGTTTCAAACGGTTATTTTGAATCATGGCTTCTATCACTTCACGATTATAAAAATTATCGTTCAAATCGTTTTCCAACTCTTTATACATCGAATTGAGTTCGTCTAGATCTGTTTCGATATCGTTTTTCAATTCAGGAAATACCTGATAACATTTATTTATTTCGTTCATTTGATAAGAAACCTTTCTGGCATAAAATGCTTCCGTTTCTAATAATTCACGTAGTTCGGGATCCGATACATTGGCATATTTATTATAGGAGGTTTTTGTGTTAAGCATAAAAGTTCCTATAACTGCAAGCACCAAAACGGCTGCTACAGCTACTGAAACTTTCCACAAGCTAATTTTGCGTCCCTTCTTCTTCTCCAGTTCCGTTTCAATTTTGTCCCACATATCCAATGAGGGTAATTTTGAATCGAAGTCGTCCCTATGTTCTCGCATGAAATTTTCAAGCTTCTTCATAATATTTCTCCTTTAAAATTTCGTAAACTTTTCGTTTTGCACGCATAAATTGTGATTTCGAGGTTGACTCGGTAATCCCAAGTATTTGTGCAATTTCAATGTGGTCATAACCTTCAAGTAAGTAAAGTGAAAAAACGATTCTACCACCTTCTGGCAATTTGCTCATTGCTCGTTCAATGTCTTTAATTGTAAGTGGTAATTCCTGATTATCACATTCTTCACTTCGGTCTCCAAAATAGTACATGTCATCGGTCAACAATAAATCAACTTTGCGTTTGTTAATTGCATTAATGCAAGTGTTGATTACAATTCGTTTAAGCCACGCACCAAAAGTTGAGTCGTACCTGAATGATTCGAGTTTTGTAAACGCCTGTACAAATGCTTCTTGAAGAATATCTTCTGCATCTTCACGGTTGTTCATCATACGATTACATATGTTGAACATTGCTCGTGCATAAAGCTCGTACAACTGTCGACGAGAACGGTTATCCCCTCTCTTACTGGCCTCGATCAGCTCTTTGTGTATGTCTTTTTGTGTTCCCAATGATTGTAATGTCCAGTTTTAATGACAGGATGAATTTTAAAGGGTTGCAACATTTATTAAAAATAATTGTACAAAAATGAGAATCAAATTACCCTTTCATCATATTGAATAGGTAAATGTCTATTTTTAAGCGGTAAGCAATTGGTTTTATTAAATAGTTTTCGCTTGTTTGCCTCGTTGCAAAGAGAACCAAATACCGGGAATACAAAGCACAGCAAAAAACAGAAAATATACTTTCATGCTTTTCAAAAATAAATCGACTGTGTCAACTGAAAGTGCTAATTTACCTACGTATACCGAGATAAAAAGCGTAGCCACCATCATACTAATAGTTTGACCAAAAACACGCATAGTAGCATTTAGTCCCGATGCAATTCCATAATCTTTTTTATTAACTGAGCTCATAATTGCATTGGTATTGGGCGATGTAAACAAGCCAAAACCAAAACCAAGAAAAACAAGTACTACCGTTATAAACAGTATCGATGAATTAGTTTGTAGAAACACCAAAAAAACAAGAGCAATTAATGTGAGTATTAAACCTAAGGAAGCAATTTTACCGGGTTCTATCTTATCGGATAATCGACCTGTTATGGGTGCTGAGATTGCCATAATTATTGGCTGAATCACTAAAACAAGACCAGCATCACGAGGCGAAAGGCCTTTAGCAAACTGTAAATACAAACTGAGTAAAAATCCAATTCCAAAAGTTGAAGCATAATGAATTAGTGCAGCATAATTTGAAAAAGCAAAACGCTTGTTATTACGAAACAAATCAGTTTTAAGAATTGGATGAGTTAATCGTTTTTCGTAGAGAAAAAAGAAAACCAATAAGGCAACACTTGCTAAAAAAAGGAGAAAGCCAGTTAACGTTTTGATTTTTCCTCCGCCATATATAAATGCAAAAATTGCCAAAGCATAAATCAAACTCCCCTTCAAATCAAATGGAGTTTTTGGGGTACTTTCATTCTCTTTTTTCAAACTTAAATGAGCCAAAACAATAGCAACAATTCCCAATGGAACAACCGCAAAGAAAATGAGTTTCCAACCACCCGTTTCAGTTAGCAAACCGCCAATAAATGGGCCAAGCGAAAGGCCAGTATAAACAGCACCAATATTGATTCCCAATACGATACCTCGTTTTTGGGGAGGGTAAGCTTCAGTTAATATTGCCACACCAGTAACATGCATCAATGCAGCACCTGTTCCCTGAAAAACCCGCATAACAATTAAAACATTAATTGAAGGACTTAGTGCAGCCAAAAAAGTAAAAAGCGTAAATACATACAATCCTATTTTAAAAAATCGAACTCGCCCCCAAATATCAGCAGCCTTACTGAATGGCAACATTACGATGGCATTAGCTAACAAAAAAGAATTGCTAATCCAGCTCAAAGTTGTTGCATTACAAGTAAATTCATTTTGAATGTCGGGCAAAGCAATATTAACAGCTGCCAACATAAAAGGATTCATAAAAGAAGCAAACATGGCTGTTAGCAGTATTGGCCAAAGTTTTTTAGTGGAATTTTTCATTTCAATTTGTTATGGTAAATCATTGCTCATTTCAAATTAAAAATACTTTGCGATTTGAAATTCAAATAAAATTTATATTTGCAAAATACACCCATTTCGTTTAATTCAATTATCGCATTTAAGTGTTTTACTGATTTTTATTAATTAAAACACTTAAATACATCTAATGATAAAGCTATTGTTGGTGATAAGTTTAAATTTAAATTCAAAAAAACGACACAAAATGAATATAATTGTTTCAATTAAAAAGCTTTCTGTTGAATTAATGAAATTGGAAGTTTACTACCCGATTAATAAGGCAAATGCTCAACCAGGTCAGTATTTCAATCTTAGTACCCAAGAAGATGCTATACCGGTAAAAGCTTTCGTAGATGAAGTTAAAAACGAAAAAATTTCGTTAATTATTCCTCATAAATATCAAAATCAACTTTTAAATATTTCAGTCGGTGACAAACTATACAGCCTTAATGGCCCCTATGGTATAAGCTTTGAATATAAAAAGAATGAATCAATTTTGTGTTTGGCTGAAGGTGATTGTGTAATGCTTTATTCGCTTATTAAGGATCTTACAAGAAAAAACAACAAGGTTACGACCATTTTAATTAATACATCTAAAAATCAAGTATTAATTGAAAAAATAAGGCAAGTATCAAACAATTTCCAAGTTCTAACACTAGATCGACAAAAGCTTACAAACAATTCATTAT
>JAQIBQ010000223.1 GCA_027859005.1 Prolixibacteraceae bacterium
TTCACGTTGAATTTTTCCTTTCTTCAGCATCGATAATGAAGTAGGAATAAAAGTAAGGCTAAGTAAAAGGGCAATCGCAATACCCAATGCACTTATTATTCCCATTTGTCTGGCAGGGAGCATTAAATGAGTAAGTAATCCTGAAACACCAACAATTGTTGTAATTCCAGTAAGTACAATTGGTTTCTTTAAATGTTGTAAGGTATTGGTAACTATTTGATCCATTTGCCAATCGGGCTTGGTTGCATTTAGTTCTTGGTAGCGTGCAATAAAATGTACGCCATAATCATTTGCTATGGCAATCATCATTATTGGAATAATTACACCAATTAAACTCATATCCCAACCCATAATGGGGAGTAATGCCATGGATACTATTGTTGAGATTACAACCACAATGAAGGGGATCCAAACACCTCTGAATTCTTTGAATGAAATAAATAGGAAGATGATCATTAACAGCAAACCAACTGGCAAGAGAATCATTAGATCTCGTGAAATTTTTTGATTGCTTTCAACCCGTAAGAAGGGCATACCGTTTAAGTAATGTTTTTCATTGCCAGGGTGTAGCTCTAGAACTTCATTTATGGCACTCAGTGCATCTTCATCCAGCGTTCCTTTTGCTACTTTTAGTATGAATAAGGTGTATTGGAAATTTTCAGAAACCACAGTTTTGTATACCAATTCATTGCTCATTATTTCATTGCGAAGCTTTTCTCTTTTCGATTCTGATTTAGGAATTCTTTTAATCACCGGTTCGACAATCATTGTTCCGTTTTCTCCTTTGATATTTTTCATGTCGAACAAGGAAATTACTTCATCGAAGCATTTCATTCTATTAAATTCCTTGCTTATTTTTTTTAAGCGATTCAATGTTTCGAGTTGAAGAACATCGTCTGTCTGGAATATTAATAATAAAGGCTCACTTTTTCCAAATGTGGCTTCAATCTTTTTGGCATTTATTTTCGATTCCATACTTTCGGGGAAGTAGGATTCTAGGTCGGAGTTTATTTGAATTTGGGAAAGGAAGATAATGGCAACAACTGTTGCAATCAATGGCAAAATTATAAACCACCATTTATATTTTAGTATTTTCTTTTCAATCATTTTAGTTCTTCCTTCTTTCTGTTCTTTCTATCTTCTCAGTCACTCAGTCACTCAGTCACTCAGTCCTTCAGCCCTTCAGTCCTCAGTCTTACAGCTTTTATTGCTAAAAGCTTGTTTTAAATTCCACAAAAGCACCGTTTAACAGTTGCGATGCATGGCTAAACAACGAATTGTCGGGGCCATTCATCCAGTTTCCTCCAATTGATATTTTCAGACCATTTCCGGCTAACCATGAAATCTTAGGACGAACAATGTATTCTTCTGATGTGAAATTATAGTATCCGGTTAGTTCCGTTTTTAGTGTTTCGTATGCAAATGATTTTGTTAGGGTTAACGACGCTGCATGGTTCCACTCTTTTTGTTGATGAAATATTTTTCGGTTGAATTGAGTCAATTCGTAATTACTCATTTCTTCGGCGTATTTCATTATTGCCAAAGGATTTGATGGATCTGAATGGCTTGGCTCTATGAGGTCGGAATAGTTGTAAGTATATTTTCCAACATATTGTAGAATGGTGTGAAACCCCCAGAAATCATGTTCCAGACCAGCAACGTAGGATATGTCTGGATTGGGGATACTCATATTTACTTCGTATTGTTCAGTTAAACTTCCGGCAGCTTCACTACGAAGTATCCAACTTCCAATTGGGAGTTCCATATCAAAACCAACACTTTGTTTTGCATAGAATGAGGGCTCATTAACAATTACTGGTTTGCCTGTTGAAAAATCAATACTTTTTATATTGAATCCATAAAATGGTTCGTAGCCATTGAAATAGGAGAATGAAAAACCTATAGATGAAAAATTGAAATTCAAACGTGTTGCAAATGTTCCATTTTTAAATTCTTTATTCGGGAAGGTAGCTTTGTTAAAGCTTAGGTCTTTACCCATTTCAAAAAGTTCGTATCGATACACTGATGGCTTGTAAATTGGAATACCAATAATTTCCCAGTTTATTTGAGATGAAAAGTTATATTCTATTCGTAGCATAAAATTGGATAGCTTTTGATCGTCGGGATTTGCCGACAAAAAGAAATAGTTATTTGGTGTAATAGAATTGGTAGGATTAAATCCATCGGTACGGCCCCAAGTAACAATTTGTTCCCCCAATAGTAAATCAATCTTATTGGATTTTAAGCCAGCATAGGCTTCTTTTATTTCAAGGGTATTGTATTTTTCATTGAATTGAGTTCCACTTCTGAAACGTATGTCGGAATACATAAATGCTTTTCCAAAGCTGAATTTACTTTGGAATGAGAATTCTCCAAATAATGAAGCAAAATCATAATTGTCATTTAGTCCAATTGCAGAACCACGAGTGTATCCATTAAAGGTAATACTGCCTTCTTTGTTTGTATTTTCCTGACTCGATTGCTTAAATAAACTTTGCGAATAGCTAAATGTAAAACCAATAAGTACAAGTGTAACCATTACTAATAATCTCTTCCCCATAACGAGTTGAATTAACTGCTGTGGGCAATATAGGCTTGATTCATGTTTGGTTTGGTCTTACTTTTAAAAGTTGCACATTATAATGTTGTCTCGATTTTAAAAGTTAGATATTCTGTGCTATTTTTTTGAGATTTTATACTTTGCTGGAGTTAGACCTGTGAGTTTTTTGAATACAGAGAAGAAGGTGGATTTGCTATTAAAACCACATTCATAACCAATGGCTTCTATGGAGAAAAGGTTTTTCGGGTCAGATAATTCTAATTTCACTTTTTCAATTCGGTACTCATTTACAAAATGGAAAAAATTTTTCCCAATTACTCCATTCAATACTTCAGTTAAATGATGTTTTGGGATTTTCAATTCTTCGGCTAACAAACTCATATTCAATTCAGGGTTTAAATAAGGAGTTTCTTTTTCGAAATAGTTAAGCAATTGCTTTTGAATTGCTTCACATTTTTGAGGTGTGAGATGTGATAGTTGTACTTTTTCAACTGTTTTAATTTGCATTGTATTTTTACTGAAAAGAGCTTTTTGCTTTAAACCATAGAAACCAAGAATGTATATTATGAATAGCAATACTGAGTAATTGTATAGGATTAACGAAAGAGTGTCGACATAGATTAGGTTGAAAACCGACCAAGTTAAAATTGATATGCAATACATAATGAAGAAGGCTACAATAAATAACAACCAACCTATTTTTTTGTAGGTATCGATGGTTGAAAATTCGTGCTGAATTTTCAACCGGTGTTTTGTAATTTTTATTCCTGTTCGTGTGAGGTAAATAATCCATGAAAAAAGTCCTACTGTTCCAAAAAGTAGTCTGAACCAAAGCGTATTGTCAACTGAGAAAAAAGTTTCGAGTTGGTGGGGCTCTTTGATTACCCAAGCAAATATTTTAAAAAAAAGATATGGAAGTAGATGCAATAAATAAATTTTCTTGATTTTAAAATTCTCGTTAGTCAACGAGCATGTATACAAGTATAAAGCAGGGTTGAATAATAAAAATGAATTGGTAAGTAAGATGAAATCTGGAAATAGTTTAGATTCTAATGCAAAGGTTAAAAATTCAATTGCAAGCAAGAATAGCCACGCAGATAATAGTCTATCAGAAATGCTTTTGTTGCTTTTTGTAAGGGTAAGTAAACCCGAAAAAAGAGCTTGTGAAAATCCGATCCAAGCAATAACTTCCATTTGTGTTTTTTTAAAGCATAATTTACACAAATGGAATTGGTATTCAACTATTTATTACACTATTTAATGTACTTGTTTTTAAAATATTCGTAGGTGTGTAACTGCGATTGTATTTTGGGCTCAGTTGTTGGTATTCTGTTATTTTCCATATTCGATCCAATTTCGCAGGCTTTTACATTATCTGCTAGTTGAATTCGAATTACATCTATAACTTCCTGTTTCAAAGCTTTTTCGTACACTGGGAATATGCATTCTACGCGTCGGTATAAGTTTCGTTTCATCCAATCGGCCGATCCTAGGTAAACCGATTCGTCGCCATTGTTATGGAAAATAAATACACGTGCATGTTCTAAAAATCGATCGATTATTCGAATAACTCTAATGTTTCTACTATAATCATGTCCCGTTTTTAATATACAAATTCCACGAATAATAAGATCGATTTTCACACCCGCTTCACTAGCTCTGTATAGTAAGTTTACCATGTGCGGATCTTGAAGTCCGTTCATTTTAAGGGTTATATGTCCTTTTTTTCCTTTTTTTACATTCTCCATTTCACGACAAATTAACTTTCCGAAATTGGAAATCAAATTGAAATTAGGAATCAATAGATGCTTGAATTTAATTTTTTGATTCTGATCTTGTAGATAATTAAATAAGGAATGTAAATCGGAAATTATTTCTTTGTGAGAAGTAAATAAGCCATGATCGCTGTATAGTTTTGCTGTATTCTCGTTAAAATTGCCAGTTGCAATATAAGCTTGGTCTTTTTCTCCTTCGTATTTTTTACTATCGCGTTTAATCAGTGCTGCTTTTGCATGTACTTTTAGTCCTGGAATACTATAGAAAATTGAAATTCCAGCTTTTGTCATTTCAGCAGCGTAGCGCAAGTTGGCTTCTTCGTCGAAACGGGCTTTTAATTCAACAAAAACCGTTACTTTTTTCCCATTCTCGGCCGCTGCAATTAAGGCATTCACTACTGCTGATCGATTTGCAACTCTGTACTGTGTTGTTTTTATTTCAGTTACTGTTTCGTCTTGTGCTGCTTGTTCTAAGAATTTAATAAAATAATCGTATGTCTGGTATGGTACACTTAGCAGATAGTCTTTCTTGTTAATTGCCGTTTTTAGAAGGTTAACTTCATCTAATTCTGGTATTCTTAATGGTTGCAGTTTAACGTTTTCGAGCTGTGGTGAAATAGGGTTTGGAAATCGGAAAAAATCCCTGAAGTTATGATATGTTCCACCTTTTACTAAAATATCACTTTCAATTTTAAATGCTTTCATAAAATACGAAAGCACATTTTCGGGCATGCTACGGTCGTATAAGAATCGGTTAGCTTCACCGAGTGATCTAGAGGATGATATTTTTTCAATCGCATCAATTAAGTCTTCTTCTTCAAATTCGTCGTAATCCATATCGGCATCGCGGGTAAGTTTAATTGAATACCAGTTTTTTACAATGTAACCTGGGAATATCTTATTAATGTGGCACATTATTAAGTCTTCTAAAAACATAATGTAGTGTTTCCCATTAGAGGGTTCAAGTTGGATAAAACGTGATAAATTATGATCGGTTGGAACTTTAATCATTCCATAACGTTTTCGGGCTTTCTTTAAAACTCCTACTTTTGACTCTTTAATAACCAATTCCATTGCAATGTAGCCCTGACCTGTTTTCAAAAAAGGGCGTATTCGTTTTTTTACAATAAGTACTGGTTGTAATAAACTTAAAACTTCAGCGTCGAAGATTTTCTCTATTTCTACTGTTTGTTCATCTGAAAGTTTTGAGTTTTTATTTAATAAGATGATGTTGTTTTTTTTCAGTTCAGGAATAATTTCATTATCAAATATCTGATGAAACTCAAGTTGAAATTGAGTTACTGTTTTGTTTATTTGTTGGAGTATTTTTGATGGATTAACAGCTGCAATTTTGTTTGGAATAAGGTGTTCATTTTCAAGTAGCTGTCGGTAATAACTATACCTGACTTGGTAGAATTCTTCAAGGTTGTTTGAATAAATTGCTAAGAATTTAATGCGTTCGTATAAAGGAATTGATTTATCTTTTGCTTCCTCAAGTACTCTGTGATTAAAGGTAAGCCAACTTAGATCTCTATTAAAATAGCTGTAGTTACTCATTTATTCCCGTATTGTATTTGTTTGTTCTTGTATTTCCAATATAAAAAAAACTAATTTAAAACCTATAGAATATAAAGAATAAGAATTGTATAAGTTCACTCTATTTTCATTTTTTAGGTTAATTATTTTAGATATTTTAGGGAAATGGATCGAACCGAAAATTTAATTCTTGATTTTGCTAACTTTATTTGGGGAACACCTTTATTGATATTGCTACTTGGAGGCGGTCTCTTATTTTTAATCTATTCTGAATTAATTCCCATCAGGTATTTTCGACATGCCATTCAAATTCTACGGGGAAAGTACGATGATCCAAATGAAAAAGGTCAGATCAATCACTATCAGGCATTGTCAACGGCACTAGCTGCAACTGTTGGAATGGGAAATATTAGTGGCGTAGCTGTTGCAATTACAATGGGGGGCCCTGGTGCAATTTTTTGGATGTGGATAAGTGCTTTGTTTGGGGTGAGTACAAAGTTTTTTACAGGTTCGCTAGCAGTAATGTATCGTGGAAAAGATTCAAGCGGAACAGTACAAGGTGGCCCAATGTATTACATTACCCAGGGGCTTGGTAAAAAGTGGAAACCAATGGCTGTATTCTTTTCTCTTATGGGAATGTTTGCCGTTTTACCTATATTTCAAGCAAACCAACTAACACAAGTTATTCGCGATGTGGTGCTTGTTCCAAATGGGTGGGATGTAGGTTTTACAAGCAATTTAATAATTGGAATATCAATAAGCTTGTTAATGGTACTTGTAATTTTTGGTGGAATAAAACGAATTGGTCAAGTAACAGGTAGATTGGTACCATTAATGGTTGTGGTTTATATAATTGCAGTAATTTATATTATTCTTAAACATTACACTCTAATTGGCCCTGCATTCTCAATTATTTTTGAAGATGCATTTACTGGCAACGCTGTTCTTGGAGGTTCTTTAGGAGCAATTATTATTGCAGGTGTTAGAAGAGCTGCTTTTTCGAACGAAGCCGGTATTGGTACTGCTCCAATGGCGCATGGAGCTGCAAAAACAAATGAACCAATTCGCGAAGGATTAGTGGCGATGTTGGGACCAATTATCGATACGCTTATCGTTTGTACATTCACTGCATTGGCTATATTAGTTACGGGTGTTTGGCAAGATTCATCGGCCGATGGCATTACCTTAACGGCTTTAGCATTTGAAAAAGCAATGCCTGTTTTTGGCCCTTATCTGCTAATTGTATGTGTTAGTTTTTTTTCTTTGTCTACCATGTTTGCTTTTCCTTATTATGGTTCAAAATGTAGCTCGTTTGTTTTTGGAACTAAAACGATAAAATGGTACAATGCATTCAGTTCAATTACTGCAATTGTAGGTTCTGTTATATCCTTGAATGTGGTAGTTGCCTTTTGCGATGCAACCTTTGCATTGATGGCATTTCCCAATATGTTGGCCGCATTATTATTGGCTCCAAGAGTGAAAGAAGCAGCAAAGGATTATTTCGCGAGGTTGAAAAGAAAAGATTATTTGACGAATACTAATTAAAGAGATCATCTTCAATTGAAAGTTAGTAAGCTTTTGGTATTTAAAATGAACTAAAGTTGGTTTCTTAAAGAGTTGATATTTAGTTCAAAAACGAAATTAATAATAATTTTAGGTGTAAGCGCACGAAGCATACTTACTACCAAAAAAATCACTATTCTAACGTCAGCTCGATATAAGGAGAAATAGTATACTATTGAAATTCAGTTATTATAAAAGAATTCTTCGCTTATGGCAGAGCTGACGAGTCTATTGTCATTAGAAAAAAGTCATTTATTGACTTTGCATTTAATTTTCCTAATGACCTTTGACCAATGGGCTAAAATTAATTTGGTAGTCGACAGTATATGTGGTACTAAGAGG